>NZ_JBIMQP010000016.1:0-81341 GCF_043945315.1 Enterobacter cloacae complex sp. 2024EL-00227 | reverse complement strand
TTGTTAAAGAGCAGTGCCGCTTCGTTTTCGCTGCGGCGCGGGGTGTGCATATTACGCTTTCCCGCTTCAGAGTCAAGCGTTTATTTTCGCTATTCTCTGCTGACCCGGCGGCGTGTGTGCCGTTGTTTCGTGTCAGTGGAGGCGCATTATAGGGAGTTATTCTGAAGTGACAAGCACAAAATACAAAAAACTTTTCGTTCGCTCACTTTTCAAACTTAACGCTTATTTAAGTCGCGAATCGCCCGTTAAATGTGCGATTTCCCGCGCAAAACTGGCTACCTGCGACCAGTCGGTATAAACCACTTCTTTACGCGTATCGGTTTCTCCCCCCGTCATCTTCATAATTAGACGGATCATAAAGCGGTCATACCAGCGGTAGCGAGGGTAGCGCAGCGCGCCGGCAAAAACGGCGCACAGGTCTGGCTGCCACGGCGAGCTGAGTAAAAACTTGCGCGTGTAGCTGTTGGTCTGTGGCGTGCGCTTCTCCGCTTTACGCGCAACCAGATTGACCGAGTAAAACGCGCCTGGCATTTTGTTGAGTACTGCCGTGTGCTTTTTCACAAAGCGATCCAGCGCCGGATGGAAATGCCCGTAACGAATAGATGCACCAATCACCACGCGGTCGTAATCCTGCCAGGCAATCTGTTCCGCACGGTTCAGGTTCACCACATCCGAGTAAATACCCAACTCTTTTAATTCCGATGCAAGGTATGCGGCAATCTCACGCGTTTGTCCGTCTCGCGTAGAGAAAAGAATCAGTGTTTTCATCAACGGCTCCTTACTCGCGCCAGAATGTAGGGGTGAACAGCACCAGCAGCGTAAAGACCTCAAGACGACCAAACAGCATATTGGCGATGAGGATCCATTTCGCGACCGGGTTCATACTGGCAAAGTTATCCGCCACCACGCCCAGGCCAGGCCCGAGGTTATTCAATGTTGCGACGACGGACGCAAAGGCGGAGAAATCATCCACACCCGTCGCGATAATCGCCAGCATACTGACGATAAAGACCAGTGCATACGCCGAGAAGAATCCCCACACCGCTTCGAGGATACGTTCCGGCAGCGCGCGGTTCCCCAGCTTGATGCTGTAGACCGCATTGGGGTGGACGAGACGCTTCAGCTCACGGTTGCCCTGCTTGAACAGCAGCAGAATACGGATCACCTTCAGACCACCGCCCGTCGACCCCGCACAGCCGCCGATAAACGCGGAACAGAGCAGAAGCACCGGCAGGAACAGCGGCCAACGGGCGATGCTGTCCGTGGTAAACCCGGCGGTCGTCGCCATCGACACCACCTGGAAGAAGGCCTGGTTTAGCGTGGTCAACGCGGAGTTATAGACATCATGGAACCACAGCACCAGCGTACAAATGATCACCAGCGTCAACTGGACCCCAATGAACATGCGGAACTCAGGGTCACGCCAGTACACCTTCAGGCTGCGCCCGCTCAGTAAAGAGAAGTGCAGGCCGTAGTTACAGCCGGAGATCAGCAGGAAAATGGCAATGATAGTGTTAATCGTTGGGCTGTCGAAATAGCCCACGCTGGCATCGTGGGTGGAGAACCCGCCGATGGCAATCGTCGCAAAACTGTGTCCGATAGCATCAAACGCAGGCATCCCGGCAAACCATAGCGCCAGCGCACAGGCTACCGTCAGCAAGACATAAATCAGCCACAGGGTTTTCGCCGTCTCGGCAATACGCGGCCGCATCTTGTTATCTTTCAGCGGTCCTGGCATTTCGGCGCGATAGAGCTGCATCCCCCCGACGCCCAGAATCGGCAGGATGGCCACCGCCAGGACGATGATCCCCATACCGCCAAACCACTGCAGCATCTGGCGATAAAAGAGAATCGCGTGCGGCAGCGAATCCAGCCCCACCAGCGTCGTGGCCCCGGTCGTCGTTAAGCCGGAGAAGGATTCAAAGAAGGCATCCGTGATGCTCAGGTTAGGCTGTTCAGAGAAGATAAAGGGCAGCGAACCGACGCTCCCCAACACCGTCCAGAACAGGACCACAATCAGAAAGCCTTCGCGAGATTTCAGCTCACCTTTCTGACGACGATTCGGCCACCACAGCAGGGAGCCGATCGCCAGCGCGACAAAGAAGGTCTGGGTAAATGCCCGCCCCGCCCCGTCCCGGTAGATAAGTGCCACCAGTCCAGGGATAATCATCGTCCCGGAAAAGAGTATGACCAGCAGTCCAACGATTCGGGTTATGGCACGAAAATGCATCTCTGCCGCTTCCTTTGGTATTCAAAAGTGAGGTGGGGATTATTCTTCAATCGGCAGCAATTGCAACGAACCACGACTAAAATCAGCCAGTTTTGCTGAAAAAGCAGCCAGTTCCGCCTGAGGAAGCGCCACGCGTAATTGCACCATCGCCTGATATTCACTGTGTGCGATGACACCGTTAAACTGCCTCAGCAGCGCTTCAATACCCGAGAGCTGGGCGTAATCGCATAACAAAGTATATTCGGTGAGAGGCGTTTTGCGGGTGGTCTTCAGGATATTCAGTGCCTGCTGAACGCCGCCGCCATACGCTTTTACCAGCCCACCCGTACCTAACAGGATGCCGCCGTAGTAGCGCACCACCACGGCGGTAATTTCACCCACGCCGCTACCCATCAGCTGCGAGAGCATGGGTTTACCGGCCGTGCCCGCCGGTTCACCGTCATCGGAAAACCCCAGCTGCTGCGAATCGTCCGGCGGCCCTGCTACCCACGCCACGCAGTGGTGACGGGCGTCAGGATGCTCAGCCCGGACGGACTCGACAAACGCTTTTGCCGCCTCTACGCCGTCGGTATGCGCCAGCAGGGTAATAAAGCGGCTTTTCTTGATTTCCTCAACAAAGGTGACCGGTTCAGCCGGTATCAGCCAGCTTTCCATCAGGCCAGCTTCAGGTCTCGCGTCATGTTCTCGATACCGTTTTCGTGAATCACCACGTTATCTTCGATACGAATGCCGCCAAACGGCTTCAGCGCGTCAATTTTTGCCCAGTTGAAGTGCTTGCTGAACTGGCCTTCACGCCACGGCGCCAGCAGGGATTCGATAAAGTAGATCCCCGGTTCAATCGTCAACACCATGCGCGGCTCCAGAATACGGGTGCAGCGCAGGTAAGGATATTTAGACGGTGCCGCCAGGTGCGTACCGGTATCATCCTGCATAAAGCCCGCAACGTCGTGCACCTGCAGGCCCAGCGGGTGGCCAATACCGTGCGGCATAAATGGCCCGGTCAGATCGTTCTCGACCATCGCCTCTTCGCTCATGTCTTTCACAATCTGATGCTTACGCAGCAGTTTAGCAATGCGCTGATGGAACTGGATGTGGTAGTCCACATAGCTGGTTCCCGCCTTCATGGTGCCAATCAGCGCCAGCTGTTCATCGTTCACATCTTTGATCAGCTGTGCAAAATCGGTATCCGCATTTGCCGCCCAGGTACGGGTCAGATCGGCCGCGTAGCCGTTGTACTCGGCCCCTGCGTCCAGCAGGAAGCTGCGCATTTCTGAAGGAACCTGGTGATCCAGTTTGGTGTAGTGCAGGACGGACGCGTGCTCGTTGAGCGCGACAATGTTGCTGTACGGCACGTCGGTATCGCGATGACCGGTGGCGGTCAGGTACGCCTGGTTGATATCGAACTCGCTCATGCCGGACTGGAAGGCTTCATGCGCCGCACGGTGACCGTTTACCGCGGTCTTTTGCGCTTCACGCATGCAGTAAAGTTCGTAGTCGGTTTTATACGCGCGGTAATAGTGGAGGTAATCCAGCACCCCTTTCGGGTTGAGCTTGTCTGCCGCAATATCCAGGCTTAATGCACGCTCCGGAACAGGGCCAATATAAGCGATGTTGCCACGCGCGGCAGGCAGCTGGCCGCCAATGCCGTCCGCTTTTGGCAGCGCAATGACCTCAATTTCCTCCGTCCAGAAAGAGGTCGGCAGCGGCTCAACGTTGTGCCAGTAATCGACCGGCAGGTAGAACCACAGTTTCGGCTTGTTCACACCATCCACCAGCAGCCAGCAGTTGGGAACCTGCGTCACCGGCACCCAGGCCTTAAACTGTGGGTTCACCTTAAACGGATAAGCGTGGTCATCCAGAAAGGTATTCATCAGCTCGCCGGAGTGGATCAGCAGCGCATCCAGCTTAAAGCGGGCCAGTACATCGCGGGTACGTTCCTGTAGGGTAACGATATGATTTTTATAAAGCGAAGCCAGTGAGTCCATCATTATTCCTTTCGTTTTTTGACCTCAAGTCATCGCATCTTAGCACACCTCACTCCGCCTGCGTGATTTCCACCGACCGTGATCAATGCAGCAATTTCTTAATGAGTAATTTGCATTTTATTAACATAAATCCCACACTCTGACTCATCTGGTATGACCAGATCCACTTGCTGGATTCAGGAGACTGACATGCTCTACAAAGGCGACACCCTGTACCTCAACTGGCTGGAAGATGGCATTGCCGAACTCGTGTTCGATGCCCCCGGCTCAGTCAATAAGCTCGATACCGCGACGGTGGCCAGTCTTGGCCAGGCGCTGGATGTTCTGGAAAAACAAACTGAATTAAAAGGGCTGCTGCTGCGCTCGAACAAAGCGGCCTTTATCGTCGGTGCCGATATCACCGAATTCCTTTCGCTCTTCCTGGTGCCTGAAGAACAGCTGAGCCAGTGGCTGCACTTTGCCAATAGCGTCTTTAATCGTCTGGAAGATCTGCCTGTCCCGACCATTTCCGCCGTTAACGGCTACGCGCTGGGCGGCGGCTGTGAGTGCGTGCTGGCGACCGACTACCGCCTGGCGACGCCGGATCTGCGCATCGGCCTGCCGGAAACCAAGCTGGGCATTATGCCGGGCTTTGGCGGCTCCGTCCGTATGCCGCGCATGCTGGGCGCCGACAGCGCGCTGGAGATCATTGCCGCGGGTAAAGACGTCAGCGCAGAACAGGCGCAGAAAATTGGCCTGGTCGACGGCGTCGTGAAACCGGAGAAGCTTGTTGAAGGCGCACTCGCCATTCTGCGTCAGGCCATTAACGGCGAGCTCGACTGGAAGGCCAAACGCCAGCCGAAGCTGGAACCGTTAAAACTCAGCAAGATTGAAGCCACCATGAGCTTCACCATCGCCAAAGGCATGGTGATGCAGACGGCGGGTAAACACTACCCGGCGCCGATCGCGGCGGTGAAAACCATTGAAGCGGCTGCCCGTCTCGGGCGCGATGAAGCGCTGAAGCTCGAAAATCAGAGCTTTGTCCCGCTGGCGCACACCAATGAAGCGCGCGCGCTGGTCGGTATCTTCCTGAACGATCAGTTCGTAAAAGGGAAAGCCAAACAGCTGACCAAAAACGTTGAGACGCCAAAACATGCGGCGGTACTCGGCGCGGGCATTATGGGTGGCGGCATCGCCTACCAGTCTGCCTGGAAAGGCGTGCCGGTAGTGATGAAAGACATCAACGAGAAATCCCTGACGCTGGGCATGACCGAAGCGGCCAAGCTGCTGAATAAACAGCTTGAGCGCGGCAAAATTGACGGACTGAAGCTCGCAGGCGTGATCTCCACCATTCAGCCCGTGCTGGAATACAGCGGTTTCGACCGTGTCGACGTGGTGGTCGAAGCCGTTGTCGAGAATCCGAAAGTGAAAAAAGCGGTGCTGGCGGAAACGGAAGACAAGGTTCGCCCGGATACCGTGCTGGCCTCTAACACCTCCACCATTCCAATCAGCGAACTGGCGAGCGTGCTGAAGCGTCCGGAAAACTTCTGCGGTATGCACTTCTTCAACCCGGTACACCGTATGCCGCTGGTCGAAGTGATCCGCGGGGAAAAAACCTCAGACGACACCATCGCCAAAGTGGTGGCATGGGCCAGCAAGATGGGCAAAACGCCGATCGTCGTTAACGACTGCCCGGGCTTCTTCGTCAACCGCGTGCTGTTCCCTTACTTCGCCGGTTTTAGCCAGCTGCTGCGCGACGGCGCGGACTTCCGCAAAATCGACAAAGTGATGGAAAAACAGTTCGGCTGGCCGATGGGCCCGGCGTATCTGCTGGACGTTGTGGGCATTGATACCGCCCACCACGCCCAGGCGGTGATGGCGGCAGGTTTCCCGCAGCGCATGCAGAAAGACTATCGCGACGCGATTGACGCGCTGTTCGACGCTAACCGCTTCGGTCAGAAAAACGGCCTGGGCTTCTGGCGCTATAAAGAAGACAGCAAAGGCAAACCGAAGAAAGAAGAAGATCCGGCGGTGGATGGCCTGCTGGCCGACGTCAGTCAGCCAAAACGCGACTTCACCGACGATGAAATCATCGCCCGGATGATGATCCCGATGATTAACGAAGTGGTGCGTTGCCTCGAAGAAGGCATTATCGCCAGCCCGGCAGAAGCCGACATGGCGCTGGTGTATGGCCTCGGCTTCCCTCCGTTCCACGGCGGCGCGTTCCGCTGGCTGGACACGCTCGGCAGCGCACGCTATCTCGATATGGCCCAGCAGTATCAGCACCTCGGCCCGCTGTATGAGGTGCCGGAAGGGCTGCGTAACAAAGCGCGCCATAACGAACCCTACTATCCCGCAGTTGAGCCAGCCCGTCCGGTTGGCGAGCTGAAAACGGCTTAAGGAGTCACAATGGAAAAGGTTGTCATTGTTGATGCGATTCGCACCCCGATGGGCCGTTCAAAAGGCGGCGCGTTCCGTAACGTGCGTGCGGAAGACCTCTCCGCGCACCTGATGCGTAGCCTGCTGGCGCGTAACCCGGCGCTGGATCCGGCTGCGCTGGACGATATCTACTGGGGCTGCGTGCAGCAGACCCTGGAGCAGGGCTTCAACATCGCCCGCAACGCGTCGCTGCTGGCGGAGATCCCGCATTCGGTTCCGGCCGTCACCGTCAACCGCCTGTGCGGTTCGTCAATGCAGGCGCTGCACGACGCGGCCCGCATGATCATGACCGGCGATGCGCAGGCTTGCCTGGTGGGCGGCGTCGAGCACATGGGTCACGTCCCGATGAGTCACGGGGTCGATTTCCACCCGGGGATGAGCCGCAACGTGGCGAAAGCTGCGGGGATGATGGGCCTGACCGCCGAGATGCTCTCCCGCCTGCACGGCATCAGCCGCGAAATGCAGGATGCCTTTGCCGCGCGCTCTCACGCTCGCGCGTGGGCCGCCACGCAGTCCGGTGCCTTTAAGAACGAGATCATCCCGACCGGCGGCCACGATGCAGACGGCGTTCTGAAGCAGTTCAGCTACGATGAAGTCATTCGCCCGGAAACCACCGTCGAAGCGCTTTCCACCCTGCGTCCGGCGTTTGACCCCGTCACCGGTACGGTCACGGCAGGTACTTCGTCGGCGCTGTCCGACGGCGCCGCCGCGATGCTGGTGATGAGCGAAAGTCGCGCCCGCGAGCTGGGGTTAACGCCTCGTGCTCGGGTACGTTCGATGGCGGTCGTGGGCTGCGATCCGTCGATCATGGGCTACGGCCCGGTTCCGGCTTCAAAGCTGGCGCTGAAAAAAGCGGGCTTAACCGCCAGCGACATCGATCTGTTTGAGATGAACGAAGCGTTCGCCGCGCAGATCCTGCCGTGCATTAAAGATCTGGGGCTGATGGAGCAGATCGACGAGAAGATTAACCTCAATGGCGGCGCGATCGCCCTCGGACACCCGCTGGGCTGTTCCGGGGCGCGTATCAGCACGACGCTGATCAACCTGATGGAACGCAAAGATGCCCAGTTTGGTCTGGCAACGATGTGTATCGGTCTGGGTCAGGGTATCGCGACGGTGTTTGAGAGAGTGTAAGGCTATAACGTAGGCCCGATAAGCATCGCGCCATCGGGCTTTTGCCGGGAGGCGCTGCGCTTTCCCGGCCTACGAGAGGTACCTCGCCGCCAGTCGTGTCACTGGCGAAGAGAAACAGTTTAGTTGCCGTTCTTCCCGCCTGTCAGGGGCGGGTTTTTTTATTTAAATGAAGGCAAACGCATCGCCAAACAGGCGGTCTTCACGCGCATCACGTTCGTTACAGAACAGATCGCGGGCGATTTTCGCCATCTCGAAACGCCCTGCAATATAGATGTCATGTCCTGCCAGCGTACCGTGATCCTGCAGCACTGCCGTCAGTACCGTACCGCTACGCCCGCGCCAGCCCTCTTCCGGCTGCTCAACCACCGGCTCAATGCGCAGGTTAGGATGGGTGACGCTCAGCGCTTCGAGTTCGGACAGGTCATACAGGTGCTTCTCTTCGCGGCCGCCCCAGTAGATGGTGATATCACGTTCCGGGTTACGCGCCAGTGCGGTCAACAGAATAGAGCGCACGTAGGAGAAGCCTGTACCACCAGCGATCAGGATCAGTGGACGGTCTTCGTCATCACGTAACCATGCCTCGCCGTGCGGAATATCCACCACTATCTCGCGCTCTTTCAGAATGCGGTCCATGACGGCCATCGCATACAGGTTAAGCTCTGACGCACCAATATGAAGCTCAATAAATTCCTGCTCCGCTGGCGTTGAGGCCATAGAGAAAGGACGCTTATCACGCTCATCCATCACGACCATCAGATACTGACCCGCGCGGAAAGAGAATGGCGCTTCTGGCACTAAACGGACGCGATATACGGTGTCGGTGATGGCATCTACCGAGGTCACTTTACAGCTTAAGGTTGTCATTCGCTCTCTCTGTCGGGAAGTCTATAGGGCTTAACGGTCAGTTCAGGGTTTACCGTTATTCATTATGGCCAGTTCGTCCCAGATCGCATCAATGCGCGCGGTCACAGCAGGATCTTTTTTGATCGGGCGACCCCATTCACGATCGGTTTCGCCAGGCCATTTATTTGTGGCATCCAGTCCCATTTTTGAGCCAAGGCCGGAAACCGGCGAGGCAAAATCCAGGTAATCTATCGGCGTGTTTTCGACTAACACCGTATCGCGCGCCGGGTCCATTCGCGTAGTAATGGCCCAGATTACGTCATTCCAGTCGCGGGCGTTAACGTCATCATCGCAAACAATAACAAATTTGGTATACATAAACTGGCGCAGGAAAGACCACACGCCCATCATCACGCGTTTCGCGTGACCAGGATACTGCTTCTTCATCGTGACCACTGCCAGGCGATACGAGCATCCTTCAGGCGGCAGATAAAAATCAACAATTTCCGGGAACTGCTTTTGCAGGATCGGCACAAACACTTCATTCAGCGCCACGCCCAGTACTGCCGGTTCATCCGGTGGACGCCCGGTATACGTGGAGTGATAAATCGCATCTTCACGCTGCGTAATGTGCGTCACGGTAAACACCGGGAAGTTATCCACTTCGTTGTAATAGCCGGTGTGGTCGCCGTAAGGGCCTTCTGGCGCCAGTTCACCCTGCTCAATGTAACCTTCCAGCACAATTTCTGCACTGGCCGGAACTTCGAGATCGTTAGAGATACACTTCACGACTTCCGTTTTCGTTCCGCGCAGCAGGCCTGCAAAGGCATATTCCGAGAGCGTATCCGGTACGGGCGTGACGGCCCCGAGAATGGTGGCCGGATCGGCGCCGAGCGCGACAGACACCGGGAAACGTTCACCCGGACGCGCAGCACACCACTCCTGGAAATCGAGCGCGCCGCCGCGATGCGACAGCCAGCGCATGATGAGCTTATTCTTGCCAATCAACTGCTGGCGGTAAATACCAAGATTCTGGCGCTCTTTGTGCGGACCGCGCGTGACGGTCAGTCCCCAGGTGATCAGCGGCGCGGCATCTTCCGGCCAGCACTGCATGATAGGGATTTTAGTCAAATCAACCGCATCGCCTTCCAGCACCTTCTGCTGGCAGGGCGCGCCGCGCAGGCGTTTGGTGGGCATGTTTAGCACCTGCTTAAACTGCGGCAGCTTGTCGAACAGATCGCGGAAGCCTTTCGGCGGCTCCGGCTCTTTCAGGAAGGCCAGCAGCTTACCGACTTCACGCAGGGCCGTGACGTCTTCCTGCCCCATCCCCAGTGCGACGCGACGCGGTGTACCAAACAGGTTGCACAGCACCGGCATGGCGTACCCTTTCGGATTTTCAAACAGTAATGCGGGGCCACCGGCACGCAGGGTGCGGTCAGCAATTTCTGTCATCTCCAGATAAGGATCGACAGGAAGTGTTATACGTTTGAGTTCACCCTGCTTTTCCAGCAGCGTCAGGAAGTCGCGGAGATCGTGGTATTTCATGCAGTTAATCATGGCCTCTCTGTAAGCGCTTCATTATACGGCGTAAGACTGCTTGATGCTGTAATTTTGTTAAATTAGCGTGAAGTTATGCGTTCTGTCCCATTTTCGCCCATTATAATCAACTTAGCGATCCCGCCAGGGTTTTGATATGCTTGCGCCCCGAACTAAGGGAAAGAGTGATTATGCAGGCCTGGTATTTACTGTATTGCAAACGCGGGCAACTTCAGCGCGCGCAGGAACATCTTGAACGTCAGTCAGTCAATTGCCTGACGCCCGTGATCACGCTTGAAAAAATGCAGCGCGGGAAGCGCACAACCGTTAGCGAGCCGTTGTTCCCGAACTACCTGTTCGTGGAGTTCGATCCGGAGGTGATCCACACCACCACCATCAGCGCCACGCGCGGCGTCAGCCATTTTGTTCGCTTCGGCGCTCACCCCGCGACGGTTCCCTCATCGGTCATCCACCAGCTGTCGATTTATCAGCAGCCCGAAGACCTTACCGACCCGGAAACGCCCTACACGGGCGATAGCGTCGTGATTACCGAAGGGGCTTTCGAAGGCCTGCAGGCGATTTTTGCCGAGCCGGACGGGGAAGCGCGCTCTATGCTGTTGCTTAATCTGCTGAACAAGCAGGTGCTGCAGAGCGTTAAAAACACCGACTTCCGCAAACTTTAAACGTTTATCCCAAACAGATTACGCACGTTGTCATCCGTCTGTGCGGAAAGCCAGTGCGGATCCTCTCCGCGCCACGTCGCGACGCGCTCAACTATGTGCCCCAGATAAGCGGGCTCATTACGTCGCGATGCCGGTTTGGGTTGCATATCGCGCGGGAGCAGATAGGGCGCATCCGTTTCAAGGAGCAACCGGTCAGCCGGGATCGCGGGTAGCAGCTCCCGAAGCTCAAGCCCGCGGCGCTCGTCGCAAACCCAGCCGGTAATGCCCAGATAAAGCCCGCGTTCCAGGCACTCCAGCGCCTCCTGCCGTGAGCCGGTGAAGCAGTGCAGCACCGCGCCGGGCAGTTTCTCGACCCACGGATCCAGAAGCGCCAGGAAACGCTCATGCGCGTCGCGGCAGTGCATAAATACGGGCATTTCAAGCTCTGCCGCAACCGCAAGCTGAGCAGTGAACGCCTTTTCCTGCTCTTCAGGCGTGGAAAAGTTACGGTTGAAATCGAGGCCGCATTCGCCAATCGCTACCACTTCTGGTGTCTTCGCCAGCCTGCGTAGGGTTTCCCCGCTTTCCGGGGTCCACTGGCTGCTGTCGTGAGGATGCACGCCAGCTGTAGACCAACAGCGTTCATAGCGTTGCGCCAGTTGCTGCGCCTGCTCGCTCTCATGCAGGTTGGTGCCCGTCAGCAGCAGTCCTTTCACCCCAGCGGCAAACGCGCGCGCAACCACCTCATCGCGATCTTTCGCAAACTGCGAGCTGGTCAGGTTGAGTCCGATATCAAACATGCGAATCCCCATATAACAACCGCCCTGACGGGCGGCTGGTTTTACTCTTCAGTGGTCTTGTCGGAGGTATCGTCTTCGTCATCCGACCGACGCCCTTTACCCACGTAGAAACGTGAGAAGAAGACGCCGACCTCAAACAGGCAGTACATCGGTATGGCCAGCAGCGTCTGGGAGAATACATCCGGCGGGGTCAACAGCATGCCGACAACGAAGGCGCCGACCAGGATATACGGACGCTTCTTACGCAGGTCATCCGGCGTGGTGACCCCTACCCAGCAGAGCAGCACAATGGCCACCGGCACTTCGAATGCCACCCCAAACGCCATAAACAGCGCCATCACAAAGCTAAGATAGCTGGCGATATCCGTCGACACCTGGACGCCTTCCGGCGCGGTATGCGTCAGGAAGCCGAAGGCCAGCGGGAAGACAACGAAATAGGCAAACGCCATGCCGATATAGAACAGCAGCGAACTGGATACCAGCAGCGGAATGACCAGCTTGCGTTCGTGCTTATACAGTGCCGGCGCCACAAAGGCCCACACTTGGTACAGAATGACGGGCGCAGAGGCAATCAACGACACCCAAAAGGTCAACTTGATGGGGGTAAAGAACGGAGAAGCAACGTCTGTTGCAATCATCGTTGCGCCCAGCGGCATCTGCTTGATCAGCGGCGCAGAAACCACCTGGTAGATATCGTTGGCGAAATAGACCAGGCATAGAAAAATAACGAGAACCGCAATAATGCAGTTTAACAGACGCTTACGCAGCTCTATGAGGTGCGTAATCAGCGGTTGAGTATCATCTACAGCCATGTTTACGCTTTATCACTCGACGAGGGGGATGATTCGGAAACGGGCGCGGCGGGTTTTGCCTCGGCAGCGTTAACCACGGGCTTTTCCGGCTGCACCTGCTTTTTCACTTCGGTTTCCTGAGGCGTCTGTTCAGGCGCAGCAGCCTGCTGTTCAGCGCTGGCAGGCGTGACGCCCTCACGCTGTTCTTCGCTGCCCTTCACCACCGGGTTATGGATGGTGTTCGCTTCGTCGCTCGCTTTTTCAGGATCGTTGATGCTATAGGAGCGCTTCATGGATTCCGCCGCTTCGCGCAGCTCATCCATTGACGCTTTCAGTTCCGGCGTCAGGTTATCCATGCTCGCCTTCTCAACCTTTTTCAGGCTTTCCTGAAATTCCTGCAGCTTAAGCTCCTGGGCCAGTTCATTCTGAACGGTCGATGCCAGCGATCTCAGCGCACGAACCCAGCCCGCAACGGTTTTCACCGCCACCGGCAGGCGCTGAGGCCCCAGCACGATCAGGCCAATCACAAAGACCAGCAGGAGCTCACTAAAACCAATGTCGAACACGACTTACACCTGCTCTTTATCGTGGCGTTTAGCGTCTTCCTTTTTGGCTTCTTCTTGCTTGTCGGAGATGGATTTAGCAGTAAAGTCAGCGTCCTGGCTGGTTTTATCCTGCTTGCTCTCATCATCGCTCATCGCTTTCTTGAAGCCTTTGATAGACGCGCCCAGATCGGAACCAATAGAACCGAGCTTTTTGGTGCCAAACAGCAGCACGACGATGACGGCAATGATCAACAATTGCCAGATACTGATACCACCCATACATGTTCCTCAGGGATAGATGATTAATAAGTCAGGTCGCATTATACGTATGCGACCTGTCGATAGCGACGCAAACTCAACGCGTTTTTCGCCATCCGGCAAGCCAGACAACCACCCCGGCGGCCATCAGCCAGGCGGGCATCATCTGCCACTCCGGGCGGTTGATCAGCAGCAGCGTGCCGCTCAGCAGCAGCGTTGCGCCAATCCCAAAGAGATAGCGTGACTGGCCCTGGCGAACACGGCTGGACTGAAGTTCGCGAGCGATTTTATCCATGCTGTGCTGAAGGTTCTTGCTCTGACGCAAACTGTCATAAACCAGTTCAGGAATTTCAGGCATTTTTTCTATCCAGAACGGGCCTTTCTCTTTTAGCGAGCGCACCAGCGCCGGAATGCCAACCTGATCCTTAATCCAGGATTCCAGGAAGGGTTTCGCGGTCTTCCACAAGTCTAACTGAGGATAGAGCTGTCGGCCTACACCCTCAACGTAAAGTAGTGTTTTCTGAAGTAAAACTAGCTGTGGCTGAACTTCCATATTAAAGCGGCGAGCCGTGTTGAACAGGTTCAACAGCACATGTCCGAAGGAGATTTCCGCCAGCGGTTTTTCAAAAATCGGTTCGCAAACGGTCCGGATCGCAAACTCGAACTCTTCGACGTTGGTATCCGGCGGCACCCAGCCGGAATCGACGTGCAGCTCGGCCACCTTACGGTAGTCGCGGTTGAAGAACGCGATGAAGTTCTCGGCCAGATACCGTTTATCTTCTTTATTCAGCGACCCCACAATCCCGCAGTCGATACCGATATACTTCGGATCCTCAGGGTGCTCGTAGCTCACGAAGATATTGCCCGGGTGCATGTCCGCATGGAAAAAGCTGTCGCGGAACACCTGGGTGAAGAAGACCTGCACGCCACGCTCGGCCAACAGCTTCATGTTCGTTCCCTGCTTCTCCAGGGCCACCACATCCGAAACCGGAATACCGTAGATACGCTCCATCACCATCATGTTCTGGCTGCAGTAGTCAGAATAGACTTCGGGAACATAAAGCATCGGGCTGTTTTCAAAGTTGCGACGCAGCTGAATGGCGTTTGCCGATTCACGCAGCAGGTTAAGCTCATCAATCAGCGTTTTTTCATATTCCCGCACCACTTCCATCGGGCGCAGTCGGCGGCCATCAGGTAATAAACGCGGAACCCAACGGGCCAGACGGTAAATCAGCTTCATGTCGGCTTTGATGATCGGCAGGATATCCGGGCGGATCACCTTAATCACCACCTCTTTGCCGTTTTCTTTCAGACGCGCAGTGTGCACCTGAGCAATAGAAGCCGACGCCAGCGGTTCTATTTCGAAATCGTCAAACCAGGTTTCAACGGGAAGATTACCCATCGCCTCTTCGATCTGTTTCTTCGCCCTCACCCCGTCAAACGGGGCAACACGGTCCTGCAGCATCGCCAGTTCATCGGCTATGTGCGGCGGAAAGAGATCGCGGCGGGTCGACAGCATCTGCCCGAACTTAATCCATACCGGGCCAAGCTCCTGCAGCGCCAGGCGCAGGCGTTCGCCCAGCGGCTGACCTTTATGGCGGTTAGGCATCCAGAACAGCATCCGCCGCCAGATACGAAGCGGCAGCGTGATACGCATTTTAGGGATCAGCTCGTCGAGCCCGTAGCTCAAAAAGGTACGAATAATGAAGTAGAGGCGCCGAATTTCACCAGGCGTCATTTGCCCTCCAGTTTTTCCAGCCGTTTGGTTAACGCATCAACCGCACGTTCAACAGCCGCGGTTTCTTCCGCAAACCATGCCACTTCCAGCGGTCCGGGGGCCATTCGCCACTCTTCAGTCAGTACTTCCGCCGCATAGCGTTGCTGACGTAGCAGGCTTTTACGCGCAAAGGACGCGCCACCATGAAGAACCTTCCCGATGCCTTCGGCGGCAATGTCACCGATAAACGGCGCGAGCAGCTCTGCCGGATCAAACTCCGCCAGATCGGTAAGCGCAACGAAGTTCTGCACGACCTGAATGTCGCCTTCCACTTCCAGCTCACCGCTGCGGATAAGCGCCGTTAATTGCTGGCGATCGCGCAGTTTTGGCAGCACGCTCATGTGCGTGATGACCGAGCAGTCGGCGTCACCTTCCCACGCCCCCAGAACGTCAAGCTGGCGTTCGCTGAAGACCAGCACAAGCGGCGTCGAGAACTCTTTTAAAACAATGCGTAATACCTTCCCGTTTAGCCGCTGACGCGCAGCTTTCAGCGCTGGCGCACGATAGAGAAAGGCATTCAGTACGTTTTCGATACCTGCGGAGACTAAGGGTTTAAAGGGCACGGGACACCTCCACTCAGAACTTGTAACCGCGATGCAGCGCGACGACACCCGCCGTCAGGTTGAAATATTCAACGTTCTCGAATTCAGCATCCTGCATCATGGCTTTTAAGGTGTCTTGATCCGGGTGCATACGGATAGATTCCGCCAGATAGCGATAGCTTTCCGCGTCGTTAGCCACCAGCTCACCGATGCGCGGCAGCACGTGGAATGAATAGGCGTCGTAAGCTTTGCTCAGCGGCTCGATAATCGGTTTGGAGAATTCGAGCACCAGCAGGCGTCCACCCGGCTTCAGCACGCGATACATGGAGCGCAGCGCTTTTTCTTTATCGGTCACGTTACGCAGACCGAAGGAGATCGTGATGCAGTCAAAGGTATTATCCGGGAACGGCAGCGCTTCGGCGTTGGCCTGCACATATTCCACATTCCCCACCACGCCGATGTTACGCAGCTTTTCGCGGCCCATTTTGAGCATGGAGTCATTAATGTCTGCCAGAACAACGCGCCCGGTTTCGCCCACCAGACGAGAGAATTTCGCGGTTAAATCGCCCGTACCACCGGCTAAATCCAGCACCGTTTGTCCACGACGCACGCCGCTACAGTCGATAGTGAAGCGCTTCCACAAGCGATGAATGCCGAACGACATCAGGTCATTCATCACATCGTACTTCGCCGCCACGGAATGAAATACGTGGGCCACCATGTCAGCTTTCTGCGCTTTGGCGACAGTCTGAAAGCCAAAGTGCGTTGTGTCTTGTGAATCGTCAACCATCTCAGAGCCTGCTTATCAGTAAAATGTTCGTGAAGTGTAACAGATTGGGCGCAATTGCCCTACGTTTCAACCACCGCGAAAGAAACGCGCCGGGGGTTCGTTCGGTGATAAATCGGCCGCTAACGCATTGTCTTCACTGTTTGTCTTTTGTTCTTCTGCCCCTTCACGCAGGCGAAACTCGTCATCCTGGGCGGTAGCCTGTTCAACCAATTCCGGATTAATCTCGCGTTTCACCTCAACCCCCAGGCTGCGGAATGATTCGGCCTGCGCCAGAAGATTGCCACGTCCTGAGGCGAGTTTTTTCATCGCCTGACGGTAGTTATCCTGCGCGCGGTCCAGGCTCTGCCCGACTGAGGACATGTCGTCCACGAAGAGGCGCATTTTGTCGTACAGCTTGCTGGCGCGGTCGGCAATCTGCTGCGCGTTGCGGCTCTGGTGCTCGTAGCGCCACAGGTTCGCAATCGTGCGTAAGGCCACCAGCAGCGTGGTGGGGCTGACCAGCATAATATTATTTTTGAGCGCTTCGGTGATGAGTTCAGGCTGCCTGTCGAGTGCCAGCAGAAACGCGGGCTCTACCGGAATAAACATCAGGACATAGTCCAGCGAGCGCAGCCCCGGTAGCTGCTGATAGTCTTTCCTGCCGAGCAGGCGAATATGATTGCGTACGGAGGCAATGTGCTCCTGCAGCGCCGATTCTCGGGTGTAGTCATCTTCCGCATTGAAGTAACGCTCATACGCCACCAGCGTCATTTTGGCGTCAATCACCACATCTTTGCCCTGCGGCAGCCGCACAATCACATCCGGCTGCATTCGCGAGCGGGCATCGTTTTCGATACTCACCTGGGTTTCGTATTCATACCCTTCCCGCAGGCCAGAGGCTTCCAGGACGCGGGTCAGCACCACTTCTCCCCAGTTGCCCTGGGTTTTGTTATCCCCTTTAAGCGCGCGGGTGAGGTTGACCGCCTCCTGCGCCATCTGGGCATTCAGCTGCTGGAGATTGCGGATTTCATGCGCCAGGGTGTGCCGCTCTCGGGCTTCCTGACCAAAGCTGTCCTGTACCTGGCGGCGGAAGCCGTCCAGCTGTTCACGCAGGGGCGTCAGCAGGATGTTCAGGCTCTGGCGGTTCTGCTCGTCAACGCGGCGGTTGCTGTGCTCAAAAATACGGTTCGCGAGGTTTTCAAACTGTTCGCTGAGGCGCTGCTCGCTGTTGATCATCTGGCGGATTTTATCTTCCGCATGCAGTTGAGTGGATTCCAGACGGGTGGTCACTTCGCGGAGATCCGCCTCCAGCGAGGTGTTGATATCTCTCAGGTTGCGCAGCTCGTTGTTGAGTAACTCGCACTCCTCTCGCCAGTGATCACTCAGCGCAAGCTGCTGCTTTGCCGCGCTTAATTCGGCGACGATCTCTTCGCGTTCAGCCAGCTGATCGGCCTTCTGCTGTGCATGCTGATAGCTGGAAATGAGCCAGCCTATCGCCACGCCCGCCAGCGCAATCACCGCATAAATCAGGACTGAGATATCCACAATGCCCCCTGCATCAACGTATTACCCGCACAAAATAAGATTGTGCTGTATAAACGTCCAGTTTGAAAGGGTTTTCCTGCGAGGCGCTACGCAAAAAATAAAGGCCGAACGTGTCGGCCTTTGATTTCGAAAGGAGAGGATTAGATCAGGCGACGCGCGGCTTCAACCACGATTTTCACCGCATGACTTTCGGTCTGCTTCATGGTTTCAGCGTTCGGGATCTCCTGCTGAGTACGGTTGACGATAACGCCCGCCACCATACCGGCACGCAGGCCCTGGCTTGCGCACATGGTCAGCAGCGTGGCGGATTCCATTTCGTAGTTCATCACGCCCATGGACTGCCACTCTTCCATAGAGCCTTTGAAGCGGCTTACCACGCGGCCAGAGAAGGTGTCGTAACGCTCCTGACCGGGATAGAAGGTATCGGACGAAGCGGTTACACCCACGTGAGTGGTCGCGCCAACGGATTTCGCGGCTTCAACCAGCGCGGTGGTACATTCAAAGTCTGCTACTGCCGGGAATTCCATCGGCGCAAAGTGCAGGCTTGCGCCATCCAGACGCACGGACGCGGTCGTGACCAGCACGTCGCCCACGTTGATGTGCGGCTGAATAGCGCCGGTCGTACCGATACGCAGGAAAGTACGAATGCCCAGCTGTGCCAGCTCTTCAACAGCAATAGACGTAGACGGGCCACCGATACCGGTAGAACACACGATCACGGCTTTACCATCCAGCTCTGCGCGCCAGGTGGTGAATTCACGATGGGCTGCCAGCTTAACCGGCTTATCCATCAGCGCGGCGATCTTTTCCACACGCTCCGGATCGCCAGGGACGATAGCGAGCGTAGCCCCTTGTAAATCGTTTTTAGTGAGGCCGAGATGAAAAACATCAGACTTAGACATAGGTGACTCCTCTGTGGGTCGGTTAGTCAGAAGAAGTAAAACGGTACTTTACAGAAGCGGAAAGCATAATTTCGTGACACATCTCACCATGAATGAAAATGATTGCATTGAATTTCCATAAAAAGGTGATTTACATCACATTAACAAGTTATATCGTCAGGTGCTGCACAAAAGATAGACCGTTTAAGGCACTGTGAGTTGTTAACCTGGTGACTATATTTACCTTTGCGCTAACTCATTGGTACGGAGAATGCCATGACTGAAAAAACCGGTTTTGCACCTGCTGCGGCCCCGCATGCCTCAACCATCGTCTCAACGTCTGAAGAGGCCATCACGGCGGGTGAGACCTCTATTCCCTCGCAGGGAGAGAATATGCCTGCTTACCACGCACGACCAAAATCGGCAGACGGTCCGCTGCCCATCGTAATCGTGGTCCAGGAAATTTTCGGCGTTCACGAACACATTCGCGACCTCTGCCGCCGGCTGGCGCTGGAAGGCTATCTGGCCGTTGCGCCAGAGCTCTACTTCCGTCAGGGCGATCCGAACGATTACAGCGATATTCCCACCTTGCTCAGCAACCTGGTCAGCAAAGTCCCGGATGCGCAGGTGCTGGCCGATCTCGACCACGTCGCCAGCTGGGCGGCGCGCAACGGGGGCGATCCCCATCGTCTGCTGGTCACCGGTTTCTGCTGGGGCGGACGCATCAGCTGGCTGTATGCCGCGCATAACCCGCAGCTTAAAGCCGCTGTGGCCTGGTACGGTAAACTGGTAGGTGAAAAAACGCTCAATTCACCGAAACATCCCGTGGATATCGCCACGGAGCTGAATGCCCCCGTATTAGGGCTTTATGGCGGTCAGGACACCGGTATTTCGCTGGATTCGGTAGAGACCATGCGCCATGCGCTCCGTGCGGCCAATGCGAAGGCGGAGATCGTGGTGTATCCGGATGCCGGGCACGCGTTTAACGCGGATTATCGTCCGAGCTATCACGCGGAATCAGCCAAAGACGGCTGGCAGAGAATGCTGGCGTGGTTCAGCCAGTACGGCGGTAAAAAAGCGTAAAAAAAAGCCCGGTGGCGTCTACGCCTTACCGGGCCTACGCATCATCAAGCCTGACGCAAGTTTTGCGCCGCCTTCACCATGTTCGCCAGCGCGGCACGCGTCTCCGGCCAGCCGCGAGTTTTCAGGCCGCAGTCCGGGTTCACCCACAGACGCTCAGCCGGAATGCGCTGGGCCGCTTTTTTCAGCAGCGACTCAATCCACTCCACGCTCGGCACGTTCGGAGAGTGGATGTCGTACACCCCCGGACCGATTTCGTTCGGGTAGTCGAATTCTTCAAACGACTCCAGCAGCTCCATGTCTGAACGCGAGGTCTCGATGGTGATCACGTCAGCGTCCAGCGCGGCTATCGAATCCATGATGTCGTTAAATTCGCAGTAACACATGTGGGTGTGGATCTGGGTGTCGTCCTTCGCCACCGCGGCGTTGATGCGAAACGCCTCCACGCCCCACTTCAGGTAGGCATCCCAGTCGCTGCGGCGCAGCGGCAGACCTTCGCGCAGGGCCGGTTCGTCAATCTGGATGATGCCTATGCCTGCAGCTTCCAGATCCGCCACTTCATCACGCAGTGCCAGCGCGATTTGCTTCGCGATGGTCTCGCGGGTTACGTCCTCACGCGGGAAGGACCAGCAAAGAATGGTCACCGGACCGGTGAGCATGCCTTTTACCGGCTTGTCGGTCAGGGACTGGGCGTACTTCGCCCACTCAACCGTGATCGGCTCCGGACGGCTGACGTCACCGATGACCACCGGCGGCTTGACGCAGCGGGAGCCATAGCTTTGCACCCAGCCGTTCTGGGTAAAGACGAACCCGTCCAGGTGTTCACCGAAGTATTCCACCATGTCGTTACGCTCGGCCTCGCCGTGCACCAGCACGTCCAGCCCCAGCCGCTCCTGCTCGATAATCGCCTGCTTGATGTGTTCGGCAATCCCGGTGCGGTAGTGATTCGCATCCAGATTCCCCTTTTTGAAGTCCAGACGCAGGCCGCGGATTTCGGTGGTCTGCGGGAAGGAACCGATAGTGGTGGTTGGCCACGCGGGCAGGTTGAACCGGGCGCGCTGGGCTTCGGCACGGACTTCATACGGGCTCTGACGCTGGCTGTCCCGGGCGGTGATGGCCGCCAGGCGTTTTTCCACTGCCGGGTTATGCACGCGCGCCGAGTGACGACGTGCCTGGATCGGTGCACTCCATGCGTTAATCGCCGCCGTGTCGCCGCTGTTCAGCGCATCGCGCAGCAGCGCCAGCTCTTCACATTTTTGCAGGGCGAAGGCAAACCAGCTTTTTACTTCAGGGTCGAGACGGGTTTCCACGCTCAGATCGATCGGACTGTGCAGCAGCGAGCAGGATGAAGCCACCCACAGCTCACGTTTGCCAACGATGTCTTTAATTTGTGCGTATTTCTCGGTCAGATCGGCGCGCCAGACGTTACGGCCGTTGACCAGACCGGCGGAGAGCAGCCAGTCTGCTGGCAGGCGCTTGTGCAGTTCTGCGACGTCATCTTTGCCATGCACCAGGTCAACGTGCAGCCCCTGCACCGGCAATCTGGTGATGGTGCTGAGGTTCGGCGTCACACCTTCAAAGTAGGTGGTAAGCAACAGCTTCACCTGTCCGTTGAGTGCATCGTAAGCCGGTTTGAAAGCATCAAGCCAAACCTGAGGCAGTTCGAGCACCAGCGCGGGCTCGTCGATTTGCACCCACTGAATGCCACGTTTGCCCAGTTCAATCAGCACCTGTTTGTAGACCGGCAGAATGTCCTTCAGCAGGCTCAGACGATCGAACTGCTCACCTTTGATTTTCCCCAACCACAGATAGGTCAGTGGCCCCAACAGTACGGGTTTCACCTGGTGGCCCAGCGCCAGCGCTTCGTCCACTTCATCCAGAAGCTGCGTCCAGGTCAGCCTGAACTGCTGACCTTTTACGAACTCCGGTACCATATAGTGATAGTTGGTGTTAAACCACTTGGTCATTTCCGCCGCTGCCGCTGGCTCACCCGTTGGCGCACGGCCACGGCCGATGCGGAACAGGGTATCGATATCTACCGATCCATCGTTGTTCTGATGACGAGCCGGCACGTTGCCAAGCAGCAGGCTGGTCGTCAGAACATGGTCGTACCAGGCGAAATCGCCCACCGGCAGCAGGTCAATTCCCGCCTGCTTCTGCTGCGCCCAGTGCCGGGCGCGCAGCTCGCGCCCCACTGCCAGCAGTTCTTCACGGGTGGAGTTCCCCGCCCAGTAGCTTTCTTGCGCTTTTTTCAGCTCGCGACGCAGGCCAACGCGAGGGAAACCGAGAGTGTGATTACGGATTGTCATGGTATGCCCCTTGTGAAATTCGTTATTTAGACGTCCAGATGTTTACACTTCTATAATTGGCAGGTACTGTATATTCCTCAAGCGCAAAATGTTCATGGCGAAGTGAAGGACTTTCATGATCGAGATAAAACACCTGAAAACGCTGCAAGCGTTGCGGAACTGCGGATCGCTCGCAGCAGCGGCGGCCACGTTGCACCAGACCCAGTCCGCCCTTTCTCACCAGTTCAGCGATCTGGAACAACGCCTCGGCTTCCGTCTTTTTGTGCGTAAGAGCCAGCCGCTGCGCTTTACGCCGCAGGGCGAAATTTTGCTTCAGCTGGCGAATCAGATTCTGCCGCAGATCGCCAGCGCGCTGCAGGCGTGTAACGAACCGCAGCAGACCACGCTGCGTATCGCCATTGAGTGCCACAGCTGTATTCAGTGGCTGACCCCCGCGCTTGAGAACTTCCGCCAGAAGTGGCCGCAGGTGGAGATGGACTTTAAATCCGGCGTGACGTTCGACCCGCAGCCCTCGCTGCAGCAGGGCGAGCTGGATCTGGTGATGACGTCCGATATTCTGCCGCGCAGCGGCCTGTACTATTCACCGATGTTTGATTATGAGGTGCGCCTGGTGCTGGCACCGGACCATCCGCTGGCGACCAAAACGCGCATCACGCCGGAAGACCTGGCAACGGAAACGCTGCTGATTTACCCGGTGCAGCGCAGTCGTCTGGATATCTGGCGTCACTTCCTGCAGCCGGCAGGCATTAGCCCGCAGCTGAAAAGCGTGGATAACACCTTGCTGTTGATTCAGATGGTGGCGGCCAGCATGGGTATCGCGGCGCTGCCGCACTGGGTGGTGGAGAGTTTTGAACGCCAGGGCCTGGTGGTCACCAAAACCCTGGGTGAAGGACTGTGGAGCCGGCTGTACGCCGCCGTGCGCGATGGCGAGCAGCGTCAGCCGATTACGGAGGCGTTTATTCGCTCAGCGCGGAACCACGCGTGCGACCATCTTCCGTTTGTGCGGAGCGCGGAGCGACCCAGCGTCGATGGACCCACAGAGAAGCCAGGATCACCGCTCCCCCAATAAGGAAGCTCGGCCAGTGCGGCTGTTGCTGCCAGATGGCAAGGTTGACCAGCAGCCCTGCAGGAACATGTACGTTGTTCATGATCCCGAGCGTACCGGCGTCGACCTGCGTCGCGCCGTAGTTCCACATGAAGTACCCCAACCCGGAAGCCACGACGCCCAGCCAGACCAGAACACCCCACTGTACGGTGGTGGTCGGCAGCTTTTGCGGGTTACCCAGCATAAACCACGCCGCCACCGCGACGATCGCGGCCCCCATGTAGAACCACGCAAACGCGTTATGCTGCGGCATCGGACGGGTTTCCATCAGGCGTTTGTAGCCCACCATGCCGATGGCGAAGCTGATGTTGGCGAGCTGGACGAACATCAGCCCGGTCCAGAAGTGATCGCTCACTTTGTCATAGCGAATAATTGCCGCGCCAATCACCGCCAGCGCCGCGCTCAGCAGATATCCCCAACGCAGGCGGCGCTTGCTGAGCAAATCGTAGATCAGCGTGATATAGAGCGGCGTTAGCACGGTGAACAGCAGGAATTCCGAGACGGACAGGTAGACATAAGCCCGGAAGCTGAACAGGTACATGATGCCGAGCTGCATCGCCCCCACCAGCATATACAGCACAATCGTTTTCAGCGACTGCCCGCGCGTGCGCAGAAACGGCAGGAACACCAGCGCCGCCAGCCCCACGCGCATCAGCACCGAGAAGTAGCTGTCGACCGAACCGGCAAGGTATTCGCCAATCAGGCTAAAGGAGAAGGCCCACAGGATAGTGGTGATAATGAGTAGCGCCACAATGCTTGTCTCTCAGAAAGAAGGACAGGCATTGTAGCGAACTCTTTAGTTGACAACTGAGCAATAAACAACCAAATGAAGATTATTCAAGGAACAGCTTGCGCAGGTATTTCGGTACCGCGTTGTCAGCGTTAGAACCAATCACCTCCAGCTCCGGGTGCAGATCTTTCAGACGCTGATGCGCGTTCTGCATGATGCAGCCCTTACCCGCCATCGACAGCATTTCAGCATCGTTCATGCTGTCACCAAAGGCGATACAGTCTTTCAGCTCGAAGCCCAGACGTTTCGCGACCGCTTCCAGCGCGTGCCCTTTGGAGACGCCTCCCGCCATCACTTCCAGACAGGTCAGGGTTGAGAAGCTGACGTTGACGCGATCGCCCCAGCGGGCGTTGATCGCCTGTTCCAGCGGGAGCAGCTCTTCGTGGCTGTCGCAGGTGAAGAACACCTTGCTGATCCCTTCCGGCTCCAGCAGGCCTGGCTCGTACAGGGAGTAGTTGAATACGGCTTCCTTGAAGAAACGCATCTCATCCGGGTGGTGGCGGTTCATGAACCAGTCGTCGTCGCGGTAAACGTTCGTAACGATAGCCGGGTTGTTGTGCACCACGCCGAACAGATCGGCGGCAATATCGCGATCCAGGTTGTGGGTAAAAATCAGGTTGCCGTCGGTATCATGCACACGCGCACCGTTGGAGGTGATCATGTACGATTTGATCTCAAGATTATCGCGGATCTGCCCCACGTCGACGTGGTGGCGGCCGGTGGCAAATACGAAGTTCACGCCACGGGCGGTCAGAAGCTTCAGGGTCTCTTTCGCGTAAGGCGACAGGGTGTGGTCAGGGGAAAGCAGCGTGCCATCTAAATCAGATGCAACAACCTGGTACATAGGGATTTCAACCTCTGGTGGAAAACAAAAATCAATTATGCCTGTTGAAAAATTCAACAATGGCGATGAGCGCGACTGAGCGCATAGCGTCCTTTTCAAAAAGGATCTCATGGTACGCGCCGTTAATGACCAGCGGTTTTCCCCCTTCACAAGGGTGACCGGCGGCAGCGCGCAGTTCACAATAGCGGTCATGCATGCGGTTACCCACCACACGCTCTTCTTCCGCCTGAATCAGGAGTGTTGGCGTGTCGTCGTTGTCGACACCAGCCAGCACCTGCTCACCGGCAAGGATACCTTCCCGTACCCAGTGATATGTCGGGCCACCCACGCGCAGGCGGGGCTCATCGGCATAAAAACGCAGGTTACGACGATAGCGCTGGCGACTGTGCGTCAGCACGTTCATCGCGAACGGCAGCGCCCGCCAGCGTCCCGTCCCGATGGCATAGCCTTCCCGAATGCGCTGATGGCCCTCAGCCCAGTCGAGAATATGGCGTACCATCCAGTCAGGAAAGCGCATGACGATGCCATACATCGGCGCGGTGAGCGCAATGGCGTCGCACTGGTGAGCGTGGCGCTGTAAAAACAGCGTTGAAATCGCACCGCCCATTGAGTGCGCCAGAATATAGCGCTTCCGCCAGGGACCTGGCTCGACCTCCTGCTGCCAGAACGCGGCGAGATCGTCGACGTAATCGCTGAAGTTATCCACGTGGCCGCGATGGGTATCCGATAACAGGCGCCCTGACAGCCCCTGCCCGCGGTGATCGATAATCAGCACATCGAAGCCCAGATGGAACAGGTCATAGGCCAGTTCGGCGTATTTGATGTAGCTCTCAATACGTCCGGGGCAGACCACAATGACCCGGTCATTTTTCTTGTCGTGAAAACGCACAAAGCGTACTGGAATATCGCCGACGCCCGTAAACTCATCTTCCTCACGCTGGCGCCAGAAATCGGTCAGCGGCCCCATGGAGAAAGCAGCAAATGCGTTTTCTCGTGTTTCCCAGTCCTTTTTCTGCTGAAACATCGGGTTTCTACTCACCTAAGCCAAGGAATATCGTTTTTTCGTAACCGGTCACAAAATGACTCAACAATAGCGTATTGTGGCATAAAAACAGACAATTCGGGAGTTTCAAATGACCTTCGAGTGGTGGTTCGCTTACCTGCTGACATCCATCATCCTTAGCCTTTCACCGGGCTCGGGCGCCATTAACACCATGACCACCTCCATCAACCACGGCTATCGCGGCGCGGCGGCGTCCATTGCCGGTTTGCAGACCGGGCTGGGCATTCATATCGTGCTGGTCGGGATTGGTCTGGGCACCCTGTTCTCCCGCTCCGTACTGGCCTTTGAAGTGCTGAAATGGGCCGGGGCGGCCTATCTGATTTGGCTCGGCATCCAGCAGTGGCGCGCGGCAGGCTCCATTAACCTGAATACGCTCGCGCAGACGCAAAACCGCGGTCATCTGTTTAAGCGTGCAGTTTTCGTCAACCTGACCAACCCGAAGAGCATCGTTTTCCTCGCCGCGCTGTTCCCGCAGTTTATCGTGCCGCATCAGCCGCAGGTGATGCAGTACGTAGTGCTGGGCGCGACCACCATTATCGTCGATATTATCGTCATGATTGGTTACGCGACGCTGGCGCAGCGGATTGCGGCGTGGATTAAAGGGCCTAAGCAGATGAAGGCCCTGAATAAAGTCTTTGGTTCGCTGTTTATGCTGGTTGGCGCGCTGCTTGCGTCAGCCCGTCATGCTTAGCGAGAAATGATGAGATGAATGCCGAAGCCGGCGAACAGCGCGCCGGCGAAGCCGTCGATCCACTTCGCAATACGCTGGTAGCCGCGGCGCATCGCCGGTAAGGCGAACAGACTGGCCACGATGGTAAACCAGGCAAAGGTTTCAACGACGATCAGCAGGAAGATGCCCCAGCGTGCGCCCGCACCGACGCTATCACCCACAAACAGCGAGAACACGGAGCCGAAATAGATAATCGCTTTCGGGTTCGCCAGGTTGGTCAGCAGCCCTTTTACAAAGCTGCGGCCGCCCGTTGCCAGCTCGACCTTTGGCTCTTCCGGTTTTTTCTCTTCTTTTTTCAGCGCCCCGCGCAGCATCTGGTAACCCATCCAGCACAGGTACAGCCCGCCGCCGACCATAATGATGTTATGCAGCCAGGCCATCTTCGCCAGGATCAGGTTCAGACCGAGCAGCGCAACTGCCGCCCAGACCATAACGCCCATGGTGATACCGAGCACACCCATCATCGCCTCCTTGCGGGAGCGGCTGACGGCCGTTTGCGACACGAAGAAAAAGTCAGGTCCCGGGCTCATCAGCGCAACGATGTGCACTAACGCCACGGTGAGAAATAGCATTAACATAATTAGCTCGCGGGGAAATAATTCAGTGAGTCATCATCCTGGCACTTTTTCGCCCGGCTGACTACTCCTCATCATCACCATCAACGTGGGAACGGATGAGTGCCATAAACTCTTTACCGAAGCGCTCCAGCTTGCGCGTGCCGACGCCGTTGACGCTGAGCATTTCGCTGGCGCTGAGCGGCATCTGCTCGGCCATCTCAATGAGCGTGGCGTCGTTGAACACCACGTAAGGCGGGATATTCTCTTCATCGGCGATGGCTTTACGCAGCTTGCGCAGTTTGGCGAACAGCTTGCGGTCGTAGTTGCCGCCGTACGATTTTTGCATCACCCGCGGCTTGAGGGCGACCACACGCGGCACGGCGAGCTTCAGTTGAACGTCACCGCGCAGCACCGGACGCGCCGCTTCGGTCAGCTGTAGCGCAGAGTGCTGAGCAATGTTCTGCGTGGCAAAGCCGAGGTGGATCAGCTGACGAATGATGCTGACCCAGTGCTCGTGGCTCTGGTCCTTGCCAATACCGTAGACAGGCAGCTTGTCGTGGCCCATGTCGCGGATACGCTGGTTATTGGCACCGCGCAGCACTTCCACCACGTAGCCCATCCCGAAGCGCTGGTTCACGCGGTAAATGGTCGAGAGCGCCTTACGCGCGTCCATCAGGCCATCGTACTGTTTCGGGGGATCCAGGCAGATATCGCAGTTACCGCACGGCTCCTGCCGCCCTTCACCAAAGTAGTTGAGCAGCACCAGACGACGGCAGGTTTGCGCTTCGGCAAACGCGCCCATCGCGTTGAGCTTGTGGCGCTCGATATCCTGCAGCTGGCCCTGCGGCTTCTCTTCCAGACAGCGGCGCAGCCACGCCATATCGGCCGGATCGTAAAACAGCATCGCTTCCGCAGGCAAGCCGTCACGCCCGGCGCGACCGGTTTCCTGATAGTAGGATTCGATATTGCGCGGAATGTCGAAGTGCACCACAAAGCGCACGTTGGGCTTGTTGATCCCCATCCCGAACGCCACCGTCGCGACGACGATTTGCAGGTCGTCGCGCTGGAATTTTTCCTGCACGTCGGCGCGGATGTGGTTCTCTAACCCGGCATGGTATGCCGCCGCGCTAAAGCCACGGTTTTGCAGACGCGCAGCGGTGTCTTCCACCTTTGCGCGGCTGTTGCAGTAGATGATGCCGGACTTGCCGCGCTGCTCCTGGACGTAGCGCAGGAGCTGATCCAGCGGCTTGAATTTTTCCATCAGCATGTAGCGGATGTTCGGGCGGTCGAAGCTGCTGACCTGAATATACGGGTCGTTCAACCCCAGCAGGCGAACGATATCCAGGCGCGTGGTGTCATCCGCCGTGGCGGTAAGCGCCATAAACGGCAGCTCGGGGAAGCGCTGACGCAGCTGGCCGAGGGCGGCGTATTCCGGGCGGAAATCGTGCCCCCACTGGGAGATACAGTGCGCTTCATCCACCGCCAGCAGAACCGGATTCCAGTGCGCGAGATGGTCGAGGAAGTTATCCAGCATCAGGCGTTCCGGCGCGATATACAGCAGGCGGATCTGCCCGGTGCGGCACCCGGCCATCACCTCTTGCTGCTGCTCCCGGGTTTGCGTCGAGTTCAGACAGGCCGCCGCGACACCGTTGGCGAGCAGCTGATCAACCTGGTCTTTCATTAGCGAAATGAGCGGGGATACCACGACCGTCAGGCCGTTAAGCACCAGCGCAGGCACCTGATAACAGAGGGACTTACCGCCGCCGGTCGGCATCACCACCAGGCAGTCACGGCCTTGCAGCACCGTTTCAATGATGGTTTCCTGGCCAGGGCGGAACTGCTGGTAGCCAAAGGTTTCATGCAAAACCTGTTTAGCCAGCGACTCCTGATTCAATACTTCCGCCTGCGCCACATTAACCCCATATGCGAAAAATAAAACAGGCGCTATTTTCAGCGCCTGAGAGAGAAACTTCAACGTTTAACGCAAAAACATTCGAGCAACCTAGAGAATATCGTTCAGCATCACGCCCACGCCGACGCGGGTCTGGTTGAAGTTGTAATCGATAAGCGACTCGCCGTAACCGCTGTAGACCTGCGTATAGATGCGAACGTGCTTCGTCATAGGATAGCTTAAGCCCACTTCCGCGCCGCCGTAACCGGTATTCCAGTTATACTGCCCCTTCGCGCTCAGTACGGCATCGCCCAACTGATAGCCGACTTTGAGCTGGTAGTAGCCCATGTATTTGGTGATGTCCGGGTTGTCATCAGTGCTGCCGACCACATACCACGGCTTCACCTCCACCATCCAGTTACCGTTCTGCGCCATCAGGCGCGTATAGGCGCGGTTCCAGCTACGGGATGTCGGATCGGAACGTCCGTTAGAATCATGGTTAAAGCCCACTTCGACGTCACGCAGCGTCCAGCCGGCGAATTCATAATCCGTTGCGAAGCCGAGGAACAGCTGCGGCTCGTAGTTGGTTTCGCGGAACGGCGAGGATTCCCCGCTGTTAGAGAGCTGCCACCAGGACTTCTGCGTGTAAGACGCACCAAGCACCGAGTTCGGCCCCAGAATGCCGCGCCAGAACGGGAACGCGAGGCTGAGCTGGAACTTCACCTCATCTTTACGCGCATTATCAGACCAGTTATAGGAGCTTATCGCCTCTTTGTTGAGGTCGCTGGTCTGGGTGTAAATCACGTAGTTGGTGTCGTACGGATAGAGCGTGAACGGATTGTCATGCTCCTGAAGAAGGTTCGCGATAATGCTACCGTGCACGGCAGGCTTATCATGCACCTCTTTAATTGTCGCTTCCTGCGCATAGGCTGTGAGGGGCAGCGAAATCGCCGCCAGTAACCAGGCCAGATACGTCCGCATCGGTGGTGTTCTCCTGCAAAAGAGTAAAATTACCTGAATAGTTATGTGGCGAACATTCTACAGACTTCTGCGACAACTGCTGCATCCTCGTTTCTGAAAGTAGCATTCCTTGTTGCTGAGGCATAAAATCAACATTTCGTTAACAATAAGGATGTGATGCCTCATGTCAGCCATGCTTACCGCCGAAGAAGTGTTAAAACTCGTGGGCGAGATATTTGTTTACCATATGCCGTTTAACCGTGCGCTGGGACTGGAGCTGGAGCGTTACGAGAAAGACTTTGCCCAGCTGAGTTTCAATAACCAGCCGATGATGGTCGGGAACTGGGCGCAAAGTATTCTGCATGGCGGGGTGATTGCCTCCGCGCTGGACGTGGCGGCAGGACTGGTCTGCGTGGGCAGTACGCTGACGCGCCATGACACCATCAACGAAGACGAACTTCGCCAGCGTCTGGCGCGCATGGGCACCATTGATTTGCGCGTCGACTATCTTCGCCCAGGGCGCGGAAACCGCTTCACCTGTACCAGCAGCCTGCTGCGCGCCGGGAATAAAGTTGCCGTGGCGCGCGTGGAATTACACAACGAAGAACAGGTTTATATCGCCAGCGCAACCGCCACTTATATGGTGGGTTGAGGCGGCAAAATCGGGTAAAATTGATTCACTTTTTTGTAACGGATTTTCCCGATGGATGCTAAACAGACGCGGCAGGGCGTTTTACTCGCCCTTGCCGCTTATTTTATTTGGGGTATCGCCCCGGCGTACTTCAAGCTAATCGCCTACGTTCCGGCTGATGAGATCCTCACTCACCGCGTCATCTGGTCGTTTTTCTTTATGATTGCGCTGATGAGCCTCAGCCGTCAGTGGTCGGGCGTCAAAACGCTGCTGCAGACCCCGAAGAAGATCTTCCTGCTGGCGCTCTCTGCCGTGCTGATTGGCGGTAACTGGCTGCTGTTTATCTGGGCAGTGAATAACCATCACATGCTCGAAGCGAGCCTGGGGTACTTCATCAATCCGCTGGTGAACATCGTGCTGGGGATGATTTTCCTCGGTGAGCGCTTCCGCCGGATGCAGTGGGTGGCGGTGATTCTGGCCTTCTGCGGCGTGCTGGTGCAGCTGTGGACGTTCGGCTCGCTGCCGATTATCGCCCTCGGTCTGGCGTTCAGCTTTGCCTTCTACGGCCTGGTGCGTAAGAAGATTGCGGTGGAAGCGCAGACGGGGATGCTGTTTGAAACCCTGTGGCTGCTGCCGGTGGCGGCGATTTATCTCTTCGGCATTGCCGACAGCCCAACCAGCCACATGGGCAGCAATCCGTGGTCGCTGAACCTGATGCTGATGGCGGCGGGCGTAGTAACCACCATTCCACTGCTGTGCTTCACCGGTGCAGCGACGCGCCTGCGTCTCTCCACGCTGGGCTTCTTCCAGTACATTGGCCCGACGCTGATGTTCCTGCTGGCAGTGGTGTTTTACGGCGAAGTGCCGGGTGCGGATAAGATGGTGACGTTCGCCTTTATCTGGGTGGCATTGGCGATCTTTGTTGCGGATGCGATTTATACCCAGCGCAGGGGGCGCAAAGGGCTGTAGTGCCTTTTTGCCGGATGGCGGCTGCGCCTTATCCGGCCTACAAGATCTGTAGGCCCGGTAAGCGTAGCGCCACCGGGCGGATTCTCAAAGCCAGTTACGACGCTTAAAGTACAGATACGGTGCCAGCCCGGCGAGGATCATAAAGATAATCGCCCCCGGGTAGCCAAAGCTCCACTTCAGCTCAGGCATAAACTCAAAGTTCATCCCGTAGCTGGACGCCACCAGCGTCGGCGGCAGGAACACCACGGACACCACCGAGAAGATCTTGATGATGCGGTTCTGCTCGATGTTGATAAAGCCCATCGCCGCCTGCATCAGGAAGTTCACTTTCTGGAACAGGGATTCGTTGTGCGGCAGCAGGGATTCGATATCGCGCAGGATCTCACGCGCCTGCTCCAGCTGACCGCCAGGCAGACGCGCCTTGCGCACCAGGAAGTTCAGCGCGCGCTGGGTATCCATCAGACACAAGCGCACCTTCCAGCCGATATCTTCCAGCTCCGCCAGCGTTGAGAGCGCTTCGTCGTACTCATCGCCCTGATGGCCTTCCATGATCACCCGGCTCAGCTTTTCCAGATCGCTGTAGATGTTTTCAATCTCGTCTGCCAGCTGTTCAATTTTGGTCTCGAACAGATCGAGCAGCAGTTCATAGGCGTTGCCGTCCACCATCGCCTGGCTGCGGGCGCGCATGCGGTAGAGGCGGAATGCCGGTAGCTCACGCTCGCGCAGGGTAAACAGGCGGCCGTCGCGAATGGTAAATGCCACGGTGGAGTTGCCCGCGTGGTCTTCGGCATCTTCGAAGAAGAAGAAGGAGTGAATGTGCAGGCCGTCTTCGTCTTCAAAAAAACGGGCGGATGCTTCGATGTCTTCCAGTTCCGGGCGCGTTGCCAGGCTTTGCCCCAGCTCAGATTGTACGCGAAGGCGCTCATCGTCGTCCGGCTCGACCAGATCCACCCATACGGCATCAATGAGGGGCTGTGACTCTTCGGCTTCAAGCCGAGTCAGTCGGTTATTTTCGAGTTGAAATGCGCTCAACATGACCGGGACTCCCAATGCAAAAAATATCGGACAGTTCGGTGGGCACACAGAAACAAATTGGGTTTCAGACCATTAAACAGCCTGACTCAGCGCGACGGGAATAATGCAGTCGCTGACAACCACTAAGGCCATCAGCAAGAGGAGATAGCCTTAGGAGTTGTTCCTGGATGACAGGGAATTGAGCCAGTATCTACTGGGTGTGTCCAAGGCGAATGTCCTCTTAGCGTAATCGTGCGCGCATGTTACGCCAGCTATAACTGTGGCGTCAACACGCAACGAAACGCTGAAGGGCATTAATTGACCTTCAACGTATAAGGCTAGCAGATTATTACAAAATAATGATATTTTTCTGAAAGTTAGACTGTTTCCAGCTTCGCGTAGGCGGCCACCAGCCATTTGATCCCCTGCCCCTGGAACGCCACCTGCAGGCGGCTGTGCTCGCCGCTGCCTTCCAGATTCACAATGGTGCCTTCGCCAAACTTCGAATGGCGCACGCGCTGGCCCAGCTTGTAGCCGGTGTCGGTTTCCGCAATCGGCGAGCCCATGCGCTGATGGCTGACCGGACGGCTGATGCTCGCCCGCAGACGTACCTCTTCGACACACTCTTCCGGCAGTTCACCGATAAAGCGCGACGGACGGTGGTAGACCTCTTTACCATAGAGACGTCGGGTTTCAGCGTAGGTCAGCGTCAGCTTCTGCATCGCTCGCGTCACGCCCACGTAGGCCAGACGGCGCTCCTCTTCCAGACGGCCGCCCTCATCCAGCGACATCTGGCTCGGGAACATCCCCTCTTCCATCCCGACAATAAACACCTGCGGGAACTCCAGACCTTTGGCGGAGTGCAGGGTCATGAGCTGAACCGCATCCTGCCAGGTGTCCGCCTGCCCTTCCCCCGCTTCCAGCGCGGCGTGGGAGAGGAATGCCTGCAGCGGCATCAGGTCCTCGTCTTCTTCGTTGTAGCTGAACTGGCGCGTTGCCGTGACCAGTTCCTCTAAGTTCTCAATACGGGTCTGGCCCTTCTCGCCTTTTTCCTGCTCGTACATGGTGCGCAGGCCGGAGTCTTTAATCACCCGGTCGGTCTGCACATGCAGCGGCATGTCGGCGGTTTCCTGCGCCAGGGCGTCAATCAGTTCAAGGAAGCGCTGCAGGGCGCTGGCCGCGCGTCCGGCAAGGGCCTTTTCCTGCAGCAGCTCGCGGCACGCCTGCCACAGCGTCAGCTGACGGTCGCGCGAGGCCTGACGCACCACGTCCAGCGTACGGTCGCCAATCCCGCGGGTCGGCGTGTTGACCACGCGTTCAAACGCCGCGTCGTCGTTACGGTTGGCAATCAGACGCAGATACGAGAGCGCATCTTTGATTTCCTGACGTTCGAAGAAGCGCATACCGCCGTAAATGCGGTACGGCATCCCCACCTGCAGCAGCGCCTCTTCCAGCACGCGCGACTGGGCGTTGCTGCGATAGAGAATGGCGCACTGCTCCAGCGCGCCGCCGTTGTCCTGCCAGGTTTTGATGCGGTTGACCACGAAGCGCGCTTCGTCGAGCTCGTTGAAGGCGCAGTAAATCGAAATCGGTTCGCCGTCGACGCCGTCGGTCCACAGTTTTTTACCCAGACGCCCGTTGTTGTTTTCAATCAGGGCGTTGGCCGCGCTGAGGATATTGCTGGTCGAGCGGTAGTTCTGCTCCAGACGGATGGTTTCGGCGCCGGGGAAGTCGTTAAGGAAGCGCTGAATGTTTTCCACCTGCGCGCCTCGCCAGCCGTAGATGGACTGATCGTCATCGCCCACGATCATCACCTTGCCGGTATCGCCGGCCAGCAGGCGGATCCATGCGTACTGGATGTTGTTGGTATCCTGGAATTCGTCCACCAGAATGTTGGTGAAGCGTTCGCGGTAGTGCTGCAGGATGTGCGGCTTGTTGAGCCACAGCTCGTGAGCGCGCAGCAGCAGCTCGGCGAAATCCACCAGGCCGGCGCGATCGCACGCTTCCTGATAGGCCTTGTAGACGTTCTGCCAGGTCTGCTCGACCGGGTTGCCGAAGCTCTGAATGTGGTGCGGGCGCAGCCCCTCGTCTTTCTGACCGTTGATGTACCACATCGCCTGACGCGGCGGCCACTGCTTCTCGTCGAGGTTCATCGCCTTGATCAGGCGCTTCAGCAAACGGAGCTGATCTTCGCTGTCGAGGATCTGGAAATCCTGCGGCAGGTTGGCGTCCATGTGGTGCGCGCGCAGCAGGCGGTGCGCCAGACCGTGGAAGGTACCGACCCACATGCCGCCCTGGCTGGTGCCCATCAGCTGCGCGATGCGGTGGCGCATCTCCGCCGCCGCCTTGTTGGTGAACGTGACCGCCATGATGGAGTACGGCGAGCAGTTTTCCACGCTCTGCAGCCAGGCGATACGGTGAACCAGCACGCGCGTCTTACCACTGCCCGCTCCAGCCAGCACCAGCAGGTTGGTGCGCGAGGCGGCAACCGCATCACGCTGTTTGTCATTAAGGCTGTCGAGCAGGTAAGAAACGTCCATTGGCACCGTCACATAGTATTCAGGAACAGAGCAAAACGCCCGGTGGCGCTTCGCTTACCGGGCCTACAACAGCAAAACCCTGGTAATTTATACAATATTACTGGTGATTATATCAGCGTCGTGAGGGATGCCAACCGCGAAATTTCCACGTGCGGCAGAAGACGGCTATCGGAGGCGATCATCAGGTCAGCATTTTCCGGCTTGATCCAGCAGGCCTGCATGCCGCAGCGGATGGCGCCCGCCACGTCTGTGGTCAGGTCATCCCCCACGTGCAGGATCTCACCCAGCGGCAGGTTAAGCTTATCCGCCGCCAGATGGTACATGTCGCTGAACGGCTTCGCGCGCCCGTGAGGACCCGCACGCAGCACGAACTCAAAGTAATCGCTGAGGCCGAACAGCTCCGGCTGGGCATTGCCGTTGGTGATGGCCACCAGCGGCCACTTTTCGGCAAGCGTCGCCAGCGTGTCGTGGGTTTCCTGCGGCACGTCGATACGGCTGCGCCATTTGGCGAAGTTTTCCATGGCCGCTTCTGCCCCAATCGCGGCATCCTGCGCGCTCAAACCCACGTTGAGCATCGCCTGCTCAACCGCGCGACGACGCCATTCGGTCACGTCGTGGTAAATGTCCGGCTCGGTCTCCCGCAGGGACTGACGCAGCTTCTGGAAGTCCTTGTTCTGCATCGTCTTCAGCGCGGGATGATAGTTCTGCACAAACGCCAGCGACTCCTGCTCGGTACGCAGGATCACCTCGCGGTTGTCATAAAGAGTGTCATCAAGGTCAAACGTCAGGGCTGAGATCTGACCGAGTGGGCGGTAAAAACGCATTATTTCCCCCGTTTGGCGCGTGGATGCGCCGCGTCATACACCGAGGCAAGGTGTTGGAAGTCTAAGTGGGTATAAATTTGAGTCGTCGACAGGTTCGCGTGGCCAAGCAGTTCCTGCACGCCGCGCAGATCGCCGCTCGACTCAAGCATGTGTGTTGCAAAGGAGTGGCGCAGCTTGTGCGGATGCACGTGGCTGTTTAGCCCCTGCTTAATGCCCCACTCCGCAAAGCGCTTCTGCACGTTACGCGCCGAGATCCGCTTGCCGAGTTTCGACAGGAACAGCGCATCTTCGTCGGTGCCAAACAGCCCGCGCAGGTCAAGCCAGTGCTCAATCCAGGAGACCGCATTGCGGCCAATCGGCAGGCGGCGCTCTTTGCTGCCCTTCCCCATTACCCACACTTCGCCCGATTCCAGGTCGAGATGCTTGAGATCAAGGTTGACGAGTTCAGACAGACGCAGCCCGGCACCGTACATCACCTCCAGCATCGCGCGATCGCGGACGGCCAGCGGATCGTTCAGATCGATATCCAGCAGGCGGTTTACGTCGTCAACGTCAATATTTTTAGGCAGATGGCGCGGCGCTTTCGGCGTAGCGATCCCTTTTGCCGGGTTGGCTTTTATGCCGCCCTGGCTGACCAGCCAGTCGAAGAAGCTGCGCAGCGCAGAGAGCCTGAGCGCCAGGCTTGCCGGGCTGAGGTTTTTTTTGCGGCTACGCACGACGAACGCGCGTACCGTCGCAGCATCACATTGTTGCCAGCTTTTCAGGCCGATCTCGTCGGCGATCTGCATGATGGCATCAAGCTGACGCTGATAGTTAAGCAGCGTAATGGGGCTAAGCTGGCGTTCCACGCCGAGATAGCGTAGAAAGCGTGAGACGTCAGTGGCGAGCAGTCCGTCCGTCATACGCGCTCAATCCAGCGCTCCAGCAGCTCAGGCAGCATCAGGGCGATCTCCTGCAGCAGGTGCGTGGCTTGCCCCTGCTCATAGTGATGCGCGTCGCGGCTGGTAAATAAGATGACGCCCAGATCGCCATCGCGCCCCATCAGCGACATCGCCACCGAGCCAATCGCTTTGGCCTCCGGTAACACCACCAGCAGCTCAGGTCCGTTAAGCGGCCCCAGATAGTGGTGCTCATGGCCCAGACGCTGAATGCGCAGCGGTTCAAACGCCTGACGGCTCAGTGCCAGATGGGTAAATCCCGACGGTGCGCCGATGCGCCAGCGGTCAGGGAAAAGACGAATCGTTGCACCCGCCAGCCCCAGCTCGCGGGCCCAGCGGTGGAAGCGGCTGAGGAACTCGTCAAGACTGTGCGCCGACGCCAGACGCGCCTGCAGATGCAGCAGACGATAGAACAGGCTTTCATTGGTGCTGGCCTGCTCCATCAGCAGCGTCATGTTCTCTTCAAGCTGGCTGATGTGGTTGCGCGCGCGCGCCATGTGCCATTCCACCAGCGACACGGTTCCGCGAACCGGATGCGGCACGCGCATCTCTTCGACGACGCGTGCATTGCGAATAAAAAACTCAGGATTGCGCAGCAGATAATCAACAACAGCTCTGTCGTCCAGTTCCGTCACTGTTTCCTGCAGTTCTTCCCCTGGTTGTTTCATAGATGGATAAACCCGTCATAGACATGTGCCGCCGGGCCCGTCATATACAGTGGATGACCCGGTCCTTTCCAGGCGATATCAAGCCGACCGCCCGGTAATTCCACGCGAACCTCTTCAGCCAGTAACCCCTGGGAGATGCCCACGGCCACTGCCGCACAGGCTCCGCTTCCGCAGGCCTGCGTCTCGCCCGCACCGCGCTCGTAAACCCGCAGACGAATGTGCTCGCGCTTCACCACCTGCATAAAACCGATGTTCGCGCGCTCCGGGAAACGTTCGTGGCTTTCCAGCACCGGGCCGAGCGTTTCGACCGCCGCGGTTTCCACATCATCAACCTGAATCACGCAGTGTGGGTTACCCATTGAGACGACGCCGCACAATACTGTCTGCTCGGCCGCCCGCATAATATAGGTCTTTTCCGCTTTGTTTGCGCGAAACGGCACGACGGAAGGCTCGAAGTTAGGCTCGCCCATGTTCACGCGCACCAGCTCATCATCGGTGACGCTGAGCACCATGCGACCATTGGCCGTGCTGACGCGAATATCACGCTTGTTAGTCAGCCCTTTCAGGCGGACAAAGCGGGCGAAACAGCGCGCGCCGTTGCCGCACTGGTTCACTTCGCTGCCGTCCGAGTTAAAAATACGGTAGTGGAAATCGAGGTCGGGATCGTACGGCGGCTCAACCACCAGCAGCTGATCGAACCCCACGCCCAGATGCCGATCCGCCAGACGACGGATCAGTTCCGGTGAGAAAAACACATTCTGCGTTACCGCGTCGACGACCATAAAATCGTTGCCAAGGCCATGCATTTTAGAGAACTGCATCATTTGCTCCATTGCGCGGGTACAGAACGTTGTCGTCAGAGATTAACCTGAGTCGGGCCGCCGTTGTCGCCACGGTCGTTAGTATCTGGCGTGGAAGACTCAATGCCGCTGTTAACCGGTTTCGTCGGCGGCGGTGCGGTTTTATCCGCAGGCGGAAAGTACAGTGGTCCCTTCAGTCCGCAGCCAGTCAGGCTAAACAGCGTGATGAGAACGGCAAGCGTTCGGAAAGCGTTTTTCATTATAAAATTGCCCGTAAGTTCAAATCTGTTTCTATCATCGCAGGAGAAGACACAAAAGCAAGAGTTTGCCGCTTTCCTGCAATGGGAATTATTTAGGGTTATACTGCCGGCATCACGAAAAACAGGAACAAAACCATGAACGACAGTGAATTCCATCGCCTTGCCGACAACCTGTGGATGACCATCGAAGAGCGTCTTGACGACTGGGACGGCGAAAGCGATATCGATTGTGAAATCAACGGCGGTATTCTGACCCTGAGCTTCGAAAATGGCAGCAAAATTATTATTAACCGTCAGGAGCCGCTTCACCAGGTGTGGCTGGCGGCCAAACAGGGCGGCTATCACTTCGATCTGAAGGGTGATGAGTGGGTGTGCGACCGTAGCGGCGTACCGTTCTGGGATCTGCTGGAACAGGCCGCGACCGCGCAGGCGGGTGAGGAAGTGCGTTTCAGGTAGTTTTGTTGCCCGGTGGCGGCTGCGCCTTACCGGGCCTACAACGGCTCGAACCGTAGACCGGGTAAGCGTAAGCGCCACCCGGCGAAAAGGCTCAGGAGAAATACTGCTGCAACAGCGGCGCGGTGTCCTGATTGGCAGGCGCGGCAGGCGTGACGGCCTGAGTGCGGAACGGGATCACCTGCGCACGGCCATCGACGTTCACAATCTGGTAGAACTGCGGCAGGTTAAAGTTGATAAAGCTTGAGCCGTAGGTAAAGCGGTCATGCGAAGAGGAGTAGAAGCGGCTGACGTCGCGCACCAGCTCCTCTTTACTACCTTCACAATGGTGATACACCTCGGCGCGGTTGGTCTCATCCAGAATGTAGATGTTGAACCCGGCATCGTCGCCCGACTCTTCAAAGAAGAACTGAATAATCCCTTCACTGGCAAAGCCGTCCACCACCTGCGGGAGCTTAACGTGGTTGGTTTCCACCTGCACCGACAGGCCATGCAGCTTGTTATGCGAAATCGCGCCGTAGAATTCAATGGCGTTTTCCAGCTTCTGTACCGAGACGTTGAGACGTTCAAAGAACAGGCCCCAGGTCTGGCCGGAGACGCGCAGCGCTTTAAAGCGCCCGGTTTCCTGACGGGTACTGGAGAGACGCAGCTCGATACACTCGGAGACCAGCTGCTGCACGCGGGTACGAATCAATCCACGCAGGTGCTGGCTGTAGCAGAACACTTCCACGCTGTCCGGCGGCGCGGCATCCTGGTGCATCTTGCCGAGAATGGTTTTCAGCGCTTCGATCATCGCCTGCTCGCCGTTGAAGTGCAGGGTACGCACTTCGTTCCACGAGTTGCGGTACAGCAGGTCCACGCTGCCCACCAGGCAGTTTTGCTGCTCGCCAAAGCTAAAGACGTCCAGCTTGCGGAAGTCAAAATGGACCACCTGATTGCGGAAGGCCGCCGTCGGGTCGTATTCCAGGTTGACGATGATCGCCAGATGGCGAATCTCGCACGGGCTGTAGAGCGCTTTTGGCGTCGGCGCAGGCAGACGCAGCGGGAAGTGGTGCGACACATCCGCGACCATCTCCTGCAGCTTAGCGAGATCGACCACCTCGTTGCCTTTGATAAACAGGCGCGTGCGCGAGGTCAGCAGGCCGTTAAACCAGGCCCAGGCCACCAGCTTGTTCAGATAGCGGTTATATTCCAGCGGCTGATGGCTGATGATGGAATCCATGCTTGGCGCACGGTTGTACAGATACCACCCGGTGCGGTTCGCGCGGCCCGGCGGCACGTAGATAAAGGTCAGGTTCGGTTCTGACAGGTCAGGAGAAATCTGCGGGTTAACCAGCGTGACTTTACCCGGCAGCGCTTCAAACGCGGCGTACAGCTTACGGGTCAATACCCCGATGTCCTGCGGGCTGGCGGAAACGCTGAGGTTGTTGCGGCGCGCAAAGCGAATCAGATTACGGTAGCTTTGCATCATCGCATCGAGCAGTTCGTTGTGCGCTTCACGCACCTGATCGATTTTCCAGTTGGCCCGGTTGTCGAGCATGGACAGACGCGCGTCGTCCCATCCCCACTCTTTGACTAACTGGCTGACCACTTCACGACGCCAGCCCACGCAGGCGCGTTCGCGGCTCAACTTCTCACAGACTTTGAGATAGAAACATCGACGTACCAGGTCCAGACGCGTGGTGTCATCAATGGCTTTCAGGTATTCGGTCACGCGCTCCAGCATCATGCAGTAAGCGTCCAGCCCGAAGGAGACGATCTCCCCGTCGTGCAGGCGCTGCTTGATGTCTTTTGCCAGCAGGCGCGGCGTCGGGTATTCCCAGGAGTAGGCTTCAAGCAGCAGCGTTTTCAGCACCGCTTTGTACGGTGAGTCGATACTCTTATAGAGCTGCCAGAGGCTTGCGCCGAAATACTCTTCCGCAGACAGTGAGCTGAGACCGCCGAGGTCCAGCCATTCGTTTGGCGTCAGTACGCCCTGCGCATAAAGCGACATGACGTAATCGTCGTAATGCTCTTCTTCTTCGCACGGGACCATATTCCACAGAATACGTTTCCCGGCCAGGCGAACGGCAGTACGGTAGAATTCATCCAGCAATAAGATGTGCTGGGTCGAGCCGCAGTCCTCACCACCCAGACTGCCGCTTTCGTTATGGCGGAAACGGTTTTCATCAATCAGGAAGAAGCTCACTTCCACGCCGAGCGAGGCCGCCCAGCTCTCCAGCAGGCTGCATTTACGCTGCAGCAGCTGACGCTCTTCGTTATCGAGCCAGGACTGATGACAGACCCAGATGTCCAGGTCAGAAGAACAGCTTTGCCCTACCGATGAGGTGCTCCCCATAGAGTAAACGCCGGTAATCGGCAGTTCACCTTTCGGGGACTCCTGTGGCGGCATGCCCCGGTAGAGTTCCAGCTCGTTCAAATAATGCTGTTGGGTTTCATCAGGCGTGAAAAGGCAAATGCCCTGGGGAACGTTACCATCAAGGTAGCCAGGCATCAGCGGGTGGTGATAGTGCAATAATGTCGGCAGCAGACTGTATACCTGCTGGAAAGCAGGGCCCATAGCAGCAAGCGCGCGATCCACACGCAGTTGATTTATGGCATCCAGTCTCTGTTTCAGAGTCTCAATATAGAGGTACAAGACGTATCGCCTGATGTTTCCGGGTGTCGCAGCTATTCAAAACACGAGTAACAGCGGACCCGCAGTATTTCAAAAAGATAACCGTTACCCTTTTTCGCCCTTATCATTTTTGGTGGTACCGACGAAAAAATGGTCTAAAACGTGATCAATTTAACACCTTGCCGATTGACCGTAAAGAAAGATGCGCTACATACAAGTGTAGCACCGTTCTGTACGTGTAAATTCCTGAATACGGCTATGGCTGACGAATACGCCGCCTTGTCCCTCTCACGCTTCATCAACCGTAAAACTGCCATCCCAGAGTCAACAATGTTAGGATGGTTAGCGATTGATAATGACGGTAACAAGCATGTTAGACAATGTTTTGAGAATTGCCACACGCCAAAGCCCTCTCGCGCTCTGGCAGGCACATTATGTGAAGCAGCGCCTGGAAGCCTGCCACAGTGGATTGCGCGTCGAGCTGGTGCCGATGGTCACGCGCGGTGACGTGATCCTCGATACGCCGCTGGCGAAAGTGGGCGGCAAGGGCCTGTTTGTCAAAGAACTGGAACTGGCATTGCTTGAGAACCGCGCCGATATCGCCGTACATTCGATGAAAGATGTGCCCGTCGAGTTCCCGGAAGGGCTGGGGCTAGTGACCATCTGCGAGCGCGAAGACCCGCGCGATGCGTTTGTCTCTAACCGCTATGACTCGCTCGACGCGCTGCCAGCGGGTAGCGTGGTTGGTACGTCGAGTTTACGCCGTCAGTGTCAGCTGGCGGAGCGTCGTCCTGACCTGATCATCCGCTCGCTGCGCGGTAACGTCGGCACGCGTCTGGGCAAGCTGGATAATGGCGATTACGATGCCATTATCCTCGCCGTTGCCGGCCTGAAGCGTCTGGGGCTGGAAGAACGTATTCGCGTAGCGCTGCCGCCAGAGCTCTCACTGCCCGCTGTTGGCCAGGGTGCCGTCGGCATCGAGTGCCGTCTGGACGATGCGCGTACCCGCGAGCTGCTTGCCCCACTGAATCATGACGAAACCGCTACGCGCGTAAAAGCGGAGCGGGCGATGAATACCCGCCTCGAAGGCGGGTGCCAGGTGCCAATTGGCAGCTATGCTGAATTGACGAATGGCGAACTGTGGCTGCGCGCGCTGGTAGGCGCCCCGGACGGTTCGCAGATGGTGCGCGGCGAACGTCGCGGTAACGCGCAAGATGCCGAAAAGCTTGGCGTGTCGCTGGCGGAAGAGTTACTGGATAACGGCGCCCGCGAGATCCTGGCTGACGTATATAATGGAGAGCCCCCTGCATGAGTATTCTCGTCACCCGCCCTTCTCCCGCAGGAGAGCAGTTAGTGAGCCGTCTGCGCGCACTGGGGCAGGTGGCCTGGAGTTTTCCGCTCATTGAATTCTCCCCCGGTCGCGAGCTCTCTGCGCTCGCCGACCAGATGAATACCCTTCAGGACGGTGACCTGCTGTTTGCGCTGTCGCAGCATGCCGTGGAATTTGCCCACGCACAGCTGCAGCAGCAGGACATGGCCTGGCCAACCGCCCCCGGCTATTTCGCGATTGGCCGCACAACGGCACTGGCGCTGCATACCGTAAGCGGCGCGGACGTTCGTTACCCGTTAGATCGGGAAATCACTGAAGTCTTGCTACAATTACCTGAATTACAAACTGTTGCCGGAAAGCGTGCGCTCATTTTGCGCGGCAATGGGGGGCGCGAGCTGCTGGGCGAAACGCTGCGTGAACGTGGTGCGAACGTGACGTTCGTTGAGTGCTATCAGCGCTGTGCAAAACACTACGATGGCGCGGAAGAGGCGATGCGCTGGCACGCGCGAGGCATCAATACACTGGTGGTCACCAGCGGTGAAATGTTACAACAGCTTTGGACGCTGATACCGCTTTGGTATCGCGAAAACTGGTTACTCCGCTGTCGGCTTCTGGTCGTCAGTGAGCGTCTGGCGAACCAGGCCCGGGAACTGGGCTGGCAGGATATTCGGATCGCTGATAACGCCGACAACGATGCGCTGCTGCGCGCATTACAATAACTCTCAAATGGGAAGCCATAATGACGGAACACGACAAATCCTCCGCCGTGGTTGAAGAGACCAGGGAGACTGTGGAGACGACGCCACAGCCAGAGACGACTGAGAAAACCGCTGAGAAGAAAAACGGCAGCAACAAAACAAGCCTCACGCTGAGCGCGATTGCCATCGCCATTGCGCTGGCAGCGGGAGTTGGCCTGTACGGGCTGGTGAAGCAACAGAGCGCTAACCAGACGTCCACCAGCGATGCGCTGGTGAATCAGCTCACTGCCCTGCAAAAAGAGCAGGAGACGCAGAAAACCGAGCTGGAAGCCGTGATTAAGCAGCAGGCCGCCGCGCTTGCCGAAGCGAACAGCAAACAGGAAGAGCTGACCAAACAGCTGGGTGAAGTACAGCAGAAAGTCGCCACGATTTCCGGCACCGATGCCAAAACCTGGCTGCTCTCGCAGGCTGACTTCCTGGTGAAGCTCGCCGGACGTAAGCTCTGGAGCGATCAGGACGTCACCACTGCCGCCGCGCTGCTGAAAAGCGCCGATGCGAGCCTGGCAGACATGAACGACCCGAGCCTCATTACCGCCCGTCGCGCGATTACCGAAGACATCGCCAGCCTCTCCGCCGTTTCGCAGGTGGATTACGACGGCATTATCCTTAAAGTGAATCAGCTGTCGAATCAGATTGATAACCTGCAGCTGGCGGATAACAACGACGACGACTCCCCGATGGATTCCGACGGTACGGAGCTTTCCAGCTCGCTGAGCGAATGGCGCATAAACCTGCAGAAAAGCTGGCAGAACTTTATGGACAGCTTTATCACTATCCGCCGTCGCGACGAAACTGCCGTACCGCTGCTCGCGCCGAACCAGGACATCTATCTGCGCGAGAACATTCGTTCCCGCCTGCTGGTGGCGGCCCAGGCCGTGCCGCGTCATCAGGAAGAGACCTATAAACAGGCGCTGGATAACGTCTCAACGTGGGTACGCGCTTACTACAACACCGATGATGCGACGACCACCGCCTTCCTCGAAGACATTGATAAGCTGAGTCAGCAGAACATCACCATGAACGTGCCGGACAAGCTGACCAGCCAGCCGATTCTGGAGAAACTGATGCAGACGCGCGTGCGTAACCTGCTGGCGCAGCCGGGCGTGCCGGCTGAGCAAACGGGCGGAGCGGCACCTGCTCCGGCTCCTGCGCCTGAAAGCGCACCGCAGGGAGAGTAACGATGCTAAAAGTCCTCTTACTCTTTATCCTGCTGATCGCCGGGATCGTCCTGGGACCTATGCTTGCGGGTCATCAGGGTTATGTCCTGATCCAGACCGATAACTACAACATTGAAACCAGCGTAACGGGTCTGACGATCATTCTGATCCTCGGCGTGGTGGTGCTGTTTGCGATCGAGTGGATCCTGCGCCGTATTTTCCGTACCGGTGCCCATACCCGCGGCTGGTTCGTTGGCCGTAAGCGCCGTCACGCCCGTAAACAGACCGAGCAGGCGCTGCTTAAGCTCGCAGAGGGTGACTATCAGCAGGTTGAAAAGCTGATGTCGAAAAACGCCGACCATGCCGAACAGCCGGTGGTGAACTATCTGCTGGCGGCCGAAGCGGCGCAGCAGCGCGGTGATGAAGCCCGCGCTAATCAGCATCTGGAGCGAGCGGCTGAGCTGGCTCACGGCGACCCGATTCCGGTGGAAATCACGCGCGTTCGTCTGCAGCTGGCACGCAATGAGAATCACGCGGCTCGCCACGGTATCGACCGTCTGCTGGAAGTCGCGCCGCGTCATCCGGAAGTGCTGCGCCTTGCCGAGCAGGCCTATATTCGTACCGGCGCCTGGGGCTCACTGCTGGACATCATTCCGTCGATGGCGAAGGCCGAGGTGGGCGACGATGAACATCGTGATGAGCTTCAGCGTCTGGCGTGGATTGGCCTGATGGATCAGGCGCGCGCAGACCTGGGCAGCGACGGTCTGAAAACGTGGTGGAAGAATCAGAGCCGTAAAACGCGTCAGCAGGTTCCTCTGCAGGTGGCGATGGCGGAACATCTCATCGAGTGTGACGATCACGACACGGCTCAGGCGATCCTCCTCGACGGTCTGAAGCGTCAGTACGACGATCGTCTGGCGATGGTGATCCCGCGCCTGAAAACCAACAATCCTGAGCAAATCGAAAAAGTGCTGCGTCAGCAGATTAAAACCGTCGGCGATCGACCGCTGCTGTGGAGCACGCTCGGCCAGTCGTTGATGAAGCACGGCGAATGGCAGGAGGCGAGCCTCGCCTTCCGTGCAGCGCTGAAGCAGCGTCCGGACGCCTTCGACTACGCCTGGCTTGCCGATACGCTGGACAAGCAGCATAAGCCGGAAGAGGCCGCCGCCATGCGCCGTGACGGACTGTTGCTGACCCTGCAAAACAACGGTACCCAGCAATAATCAAAAAGGAGGCCAGACGGCCTCCTTTTTTTATCGCCTTTCTGCTGCTACATTCTTTACACCTATATCCGCTAACGAAAACGCCAATGTAACGATCTCTTTTCATTAACTTTTTCTCACACACGCGCACATTCTGCAGCGTGGATTAAATCGTTTTTGAAAGGAAATCGTCATGAACTCGCTTCTGTATGCGCTGGTTGAAGCGCTGCGCTGCCACCGCTGGCTGCGCCTCCTTGCTTGTGCTTTTATCTTTTCTTCGCTGGGGAATGGCTTAACCCAGGTCGTGGTCTTCGGCTTGCTGTTAGCATGGTCAGCCCCGCTCGCACTGCTCACCCTCGCTTTTCTTTTCGCTACGGTGCCGGGGTTTATCGGGAGTACGATCGGCGAAAAGCTGTGCTCCCGATGTTCTCCGATCGCCCTGCTGATACTGACCGAGGCACTGGGATTGCTCGCCCTGCTCTTTCCCCTCCTTGGTGTGGGTTATCACAGCGTTACCGCGTTACTCGCCGTGCAATCCACCGAAGCGCTGCTCAGCGGGATGAGCTGGCCCGCGCTGACGTTGCTCTTCAAGCGCGGTCTCAGCGAAGCGGAGCTGCCTGCTGCGACCTGTCTGGAAAATGTGATTTTTGCTTCTCAGGTTTTGCTGGGGACCGGCCTGGGCGTGATGCTGTTTCAGAAGATATCCGTATTTACCCTGCTAGCCATTGATGCCGCCAGCTTTCTCGGGTCACTGCTCATGCTATGGCTGGCTGGACGCCGGTTTTCTGCGCCATCACTCCCGTCCCTCGAGGAAGAGGAAGCCCCTGCGGCATTACGCTGGCGGACGTTGACCGTTCGGCAGAAACGCAGTCTGCTCATCCTGCCAGCGCTGGCGGCCGTCGGCTCGCCGGCCATGGCACTGCTTCCGGCACTGGCACAGCAAATCCATCCTCAGGATGCGGCGGGCCTTGCTCTGCCGCTGCTTTTCGCCAGGAGCCTGGGACAGCTTTGCGGCCCCATGTTGCTAAAAAAAGAGAGCCTGACGCGCTTTGCCGCTCGCACGCCACGCATCATCGTTTGTCTCGGCATCTTTCTGGCCGCTTATGGAATGCTGCCGTTGTTGTCCGGGTGGATGGCATGTGCGCTGGGGATGATCTTTATCGCGCATCTGGCTTCGAATGTTCTGTTCGCGGCCGGGACGTTTAGCGTTCTCAGTAGTTTTCATATTACGCAAACCGCTTCGGCCAGTGGTAAAGCCTGGCGCTGGCAAACGCTCAGCGCCTCTCTCTTCACCGGCATCGCAGCGGCAGTGGCTGCCGGGTTTGGCTCAGTAGCCGCACTCTATGCTGTCTCGTCAGCGGCCCTGGTGATGGTTGCCCTGATCGTGCGCCGGTATCGGGAATAAGGCATAAAAAAACGCCTGCTATAAAAGCAGGCGTTAAAACAGGTCTGTAAGACAACATATTTGGTGCTTCACTCAACGTTATGTCCATGGTGTCTGATGAGGCCGAAGCGACATCTGTCAGTGGACGATAAGCACCGTAAATGGCTCTGCGTCATTCCGGAGTTTATGAGGCACGAAGGCGAACATAAGAGATGGAATGAGCATCTACACGCATATTATTGCACGTAACGTGCCAACATGACACGCAGAACTTTTACATGACGCAACATTTTAAGATAAAAGGAAATTATGCTGTTAAGCGTCGTCTTAATCGCTACAACATATCGGTCAACGCAGAAATATGTCGCCAGGAGGAGACAGCAAAACCTATGGATAGTAAATATGTTTATTTTCAATGCATTATATGTCGCTGAATCGCGACAATGAAACAGGGCGCTGTCGGGGAATCACTACAGGGGTGAAAAGTGGCACAAAACAAAAAACCCCGCCGAAGCGGGGTTCAAAATTGGTCGGCGAGAGAGGATTCGAACCTCCGACCCACTGGTCCCAAACCAGTTGCGCTACCAAGCTGCGCTACTCGCCGATGTACTGCTTTTTGAATTTTTAGTTCAATTCATTTAAAAAGTCGTGGTGCGAGGGGGGGGACTCGAACCCCCACATCCTAAGGACACTAACACCTGAAGCTAGCGCGTCTACCAATTCCGCCACCTTCGCAATTCACAACTCTTTCAATAATGGGGTGGCTAATGGGATTCGAACCCACGACAACTGGAATCACAATCCAGGGCTCTACCAACTGAGCTATAGCCACCACTGTATTCTTTCACGCGGTACTGACTACTTCTCAGACCACCGCAGCTCTAGCGCCGGGACTAAAATGGCGCGCCCGACAGGATTCGAACCTGAGACCTCTGCCTCCGGAGGGCAGCGCTCTATCCAGCTGAGCTACGGGCGCTTAGCGCCGTTGCGGGGCTGGATATTACGTACCTCCGTCCCCGCTGTCTAGTGCTTTTTTGAAAAAAATGCGCGTTTGGTTATCGTTTGCACATTTTGCCGCTTATTCCTCCACTTTCTGCGTGGTGGCACGGCGACCGAGACCAAAAAGCTTATAGGCAGCCGTTACAGCGGCCAGGAAGATCATCCCGACAAACAGCGACATGCGGGTATCTTCATTAAAGTACATTCCGATTAATACGCAAATCAGGAACGCCATCGTTAAATAGTTCGCATACGGGAACAGAATTGAACGGAACGGATGGCTTTCAATCGCCTTTTTATGCGCATGACGGAAACGCAGCTGGCTGATGAGGATAACAAACCACGGCACCATGCCCGGCAGGACGCTGGCGCTGTAGACGTAAACGAACACCCGCTGCGGATTGGGAATGATGTAATTCAGGCAAGAGCCAATCAGCAGGATCGCAATCGAAACCGCCACGCCCGCCACCGGCACGCCAGCACGTGACACTTTGCTCATCGCCGCAGGCAGCTGGTTATTCTTCGAGAGCGCATAGAGCATACGCCCACAGCTGTACATCCCGCTGTTACACCCTGACAGCGCTGCCGTCAGGACCACAAAGTTAATGATGCCCGCCGCCGCCGTGATACCAATTTTGGCAAAGGTTAAAACAAACGGGCTACCCGTCGTGCCAATTTCGTTCCACGGGAAGATGGTTACGATAACGAAGATCGCGCCCACATAGAAAATCAGGATGCGCCACAGCACTTTGCCCACCGCGCTACGCAGCGTGACCTGAGGATTTTTCGCTTCACCGGCAGTAATACCGATCAGCTCCACGCCCTGATACGAAGCCACAACGATACACAGCGCCGTCAGGAAACCCTTCCAGCCACCGGCAAAGAAGCCGCCGTTTTCGGTCAGGTTACCGAAACCGATAGCGTGTCCACCGTTGCCAAAGCCGAAGAAAATCACGCCCAGGCCAACAACAATCATCACGATGATGGTGGTGACTTTAATCATCGCGAACCAGAACTCGATCTCACCATAAAGACGCACGGCGGCCAGGTTTGCCAGCGCCACCAGCCCCACGGCAATAAGCGCGGGTATCCACTGGGCCATGTCCGGGAACCAGAACTGGACGTAGACCCCTATCGCGGTGATCTCGGAGATGCCCACCGCCATCCACATGAACCAGTATGACCAGGCTGTCAGGTAGCCGAAAAAGGGGCTCATATACCGGTGCGCGTAAACGGCGAAGGAGCCGGTTACCGGCTCCAGGAAGAGCATTTCGCCCATGGAACGCATGATGAAGAAAACAAACAGCCCGGCAATAATGTACGCCAGTAATACGGAAGGGCCTGCCCACTTGAGCGTGCTTGCGGAGCCCATAAACAGGCCCACGCCGATAGTGCCGCCCAGCGCTATCAGTTCAATATGACGAGCTTCCAGCCCACGCTGTAGCTCCGGTTTTTTCTCTGCCATAGATCCTCGATTGTGTTTGCTGTTTCCCGACTTAAGACCGGGTATTGTTTTTTAGGGGGACTAAAATACGGAGCGAATGGTTTCTTAAAATGTGCCAAATGGCAAACGATGCATAAAAAAAATGAATGCATTGCACAGATTATCAGCAGTTTTGCAGGCGAGTTGCAGCGCGAATAGCATATCGCGCTACATTTTGATTACATTTTCCCGGTGTAATGCCAGGCGAGGTAGCGAAGCAGACGGATCTGTCGTTTAATGCGTGTCGGCTGCGATAGCAGGCGGTACAGCCACTCCAGCCCCAGATTTTGCCAGATCTTCGGCGCACGCTTAACGTGGCCGGTAAAGACGTCGTACGTGCCGCCGACGCCCATGTAGAGAGCATCCGGGCAGACCAGACGACAGTCACGCATCAGGATCTCCTGGCGCGGGGACCCCATCGCCACGGTGACAATCTTCGCCCCGCTGTCACGAACGCGCTCAAACAGCGCCTGCCGATCTTCCGGTTTGAAGTAACCATCCTGGCTGCCGACAATATTAACATTCCATTGACGACGCAGTTTCTCTTCCGTCTGGGCCAGTATCTCCGGCTTCCCGCCAATCAGGAACACGGGCGTTCCCTGCGCGCCTGCACGGGCCATAAGCTGCTCCCAGAGATCGGCACCCGCCACGCGGGAAACATTAGCGTCAGGATACTTTTTACGGATAGAGCGAACCACGCTGATCCCGTCCGCGTATTTAAATTCGGCCGCGTCTATCAGGCTTTTGACTTCCGCGTTATCCTCAACCGCCAGCATCTTTTCCGCGTTGATGGCCACCAGCGTACCGGATTTCATCTGGCCGTCGGCGAACAGAAAATCCAGCGCGTGCTGCATGTCGCGCCAGCCAATCAGCTGCAGACCACGTAGCGCATAGCGCGGTGCAGAAATTCTATCAGTCATTACTATCCTTACTCAGACTTGCGACAGCGTTGTGCTGCCCTGCCGCTCGCGCCTGTGCACAAGCCCGGCGCTGTCAAACAGCCAGTACAACAGTTTGGCCAGTAACAGGCAGATGCCGAAAACGACCATGAAGAACACCACGCGCGAAACGAACGAGTCCAGACCTTCGCGCGCCAGAACGATCATATTGAAAATGGCACCAAAGCAGAAACTGTGCAAAATGGCCGCTTTATAGCGGTTGGTCTCTTCATTGCCACGCAGGTAAAGCCAGTCGAACCACTTGATAATCAGCCCTACGGCAACCGCTCCGGGGAGAATGAACCATGCCCCGCCCATCACCACCAGGGAACCGAGCAGTGTGGGTGAAATTGCCAGACCGGAATGGTTGTTCAGCACTTCCCAGGTGAAGTAATTCGCCGTATTCAGCACCACGCCAGGACGGTCCGGCCAGAGCCAGGAAGGGATAAAGACGTAGAAGTCGCGAACAATCGGCGCCAGCCCCTGGAAATCAATCTTGTCGTAATTTTGCAGCAGCAGTGCCAGGTTTTCCCATGGCGAGAACGTATCGCGCGTGAGGTAAAGGAACGTGTAAAACGCCTCATCACCCGCCACGTTCATCCCGTAGCGCTTTAGCGCCAGCCAGAACATTCCCACAATGCCAAACACGCCTGCTGCAACCAGCATCCAGAGCGAGATCCAGCCGCGGATAATGCCGATAAACAGGAAGATCGCGAAGGCGATGATGATGTTCGCGCGCGTACCGCCCACAATCATGTAGGTCAGGATGCCAAATGCGACGGTACTGACCAGGAAGAACAGCCACGCTTTGCTGTCCTGGCGCAGGAAGAAGATCACCAGCATCGCCGGGATGAAGAAGTAGAAGAAACGCTTAAGCGCCACGCCCGAGACTTCTGCCGAAAAAATCTGGCTGTAGGAGTGGAGTTTAAAAAGCAGGAAGCCGTTATGCATGAAGAAGATGCCAACGCTGACCAGGGCGATAGTCATCAGCATCACCCATGTCAGGTGGGTTTCCACCCGATTCATGGTAAAGAGCGCCCGGCGTGGGGCAGCTGTCTGCGCTGAACGCAGACGCGTTTTATAGGTGACGTAGTAAACCGCATAGAAGCAGGTCGCCGCCAGAAGCGCCTGGAGCAGAATGTCCGGCGGCGCGACGCTCACGTCAAAACGGAAGACCAGTATGCTGGTCAACGGGAAGCCGAAAAAGAACGTTAGCAGAAACAGTAACGAGAAGAAGACGTTAAAGTTGAAGCGCACGCGCCGGAATTCAAACCAGGTGAGCGTGGCGATGAACAGGCTGCTCAGAAGCCACACAACCAGTAAGCCGCTGAATTGCAACTGACTCATGCTTTGTCTCCTGCAGCGATACGCAGCGCGCGGTGCCACGGCGTGAGATAATTCGGGCTGAAAAAATCGATGCTGTTTTTATCCACCAGCGTGAGCTGACGTTGAGCTTCACGTACCACCTCGACATTCAGCGTGTCTGAGGTAAACAGCACCGGAATATGCTGCTCGGCCATGTCCTGCCAGAACGGGTTGTCGCGGTTGAGCACGCACGGTACACCTGCCTGAATCAGCAGGCACAGCGTGCCAATCCCCTGCTGCCGGGCAAAGATGAAATAACCGAGATCGCATTTTCTCAGCAGCGCAAGATATTCATCAAATTCCAGCTTATCGCTGAGGATGTGCAGATTTTCAGCGCTAAACAGCGCCAGCCCCTGCTGACGAACCTCGTCGATATAGGCGCTGTTGTTGGCGGGATAGCCCATCGGCACCACCACGTTCACCGTGTCGCCAAACTGCTGATGTACCGCCCTGAGCGCCGCGACATGTTCGTTACTGCGATCGCCGGAATTCCCCACCAGAATCGTCAGCTTGCCTTCACGCATCGCGTCATTCGCCATGGCGTTCAGCGCCGGATCCATGCGGGTGGGGAAATAGAGCAACTCGCCGCGCACGTTCGGGTGCTGTTTAGCAAAATAGTTGAGATCGCCGCGGGTAGCAAAAACGCAGCCTACGCGCCCCTGAGCCATGCGGCGCAGGGGATAAAAAAGACGGAATTTCCAGCCGCGGGAGACTTCATAAAGATCGGCTCCCCAGATATGCCAGCTGCACTGGGAGGGTTTAATCCCTCCGCTGAGAAGCGCCAGCCACAGGCCGGTATTGAACTGCCCGTGGAAAAAGAAACGTTGCTTACGATCCGCTTTGGCTTTGGCAACCACCGCCTTCGCCAGTGAGGCCTTATCCGGCCAGAAGCGAATCGTCAGTGCCGGAAACGCCTCGCTCAGGCCCTTATCCTGACCTGCAACCATAAACTCACGCGCATCAGGATCGCCCGATGCCAGCTCGTCGTTAAAGAACCGCAAAACGGTCTGGTTATGGTGTGGGATATCCGATCCCAGGATGTGAATCAGTGCAGTCATGCGCGTTTACGCCACAATAAAAATACACCGCAACAGGCGGCGAAATAAACGATATAGGTTGCCATGTAGGCCTGGGCCGCCCCCAGCGCACCGTGCGTGGGTATCAGCCAGTGTGAAAATGCCGTCAGTAAAACAAACTGGCTAATTTCCGCCAGGATATAGAGCCGAAGGGACGCTTTCGCGATCACCAGATAGCCGAAAACGTAAGCCCCCACTTTCAGTACATCACCCACCAGCTGCCAGGCAAAGAGATCGCGCATGGCGGTGAACTTCGCCGAGAACAGCAGCCAGATGGCGACATCGCGCAATAACCAGACGGTAAAGCTGGCAGCCGCGACGGCCGGCAATACAAAGCGCAGCGATCGGAAAATCTCGCGCGTTATGTCCTGTCTGGACGTCAGACGCGACAGGGTTGGCAGCAGGTAAACGCTAAAGGAAGCCGTAATAAACTGAAGATAGGCATCGGAAATACTGCTTACGCCCTGCCAGATCCCGACCTCATCCCAGCTATAGTGCGCCGCCAGCAGGTTTCGCATCATCACGTAGGCCACCGGCAGCGTGACGGAGGTGATGAGCGCCATCAGGGTAAATTTACCCAGTTGGCTGGCAAGCATCGAGTCCCATTGCGGTTTCAGGTAGCTCAGCGGAATGACGCCCCGACGCATCAGCATAAATGCCGCAGGCACAACCACCAGCGCCGGAACCAGCGCCAGCCCCAGCAGTGCGCCTTCATAGCCACCCAGGCGATAGCAGAAATAATAGGCAATCACGCCGATGACGCTGCCCAGGATCAACGCAAGCGCGTTCCCGGCAGCATCACGAAACCCTTTCATCAGCGCCAGCAGCAGGTTAGCCCAGGCAATCCCCATCTGCACCAATGCGACCAGACGCACCAGCCCCTGATAGTGGGTGTGACCGAATAATCCCTGGCTGATGGGCGCCGCCGCCAGCAGAAAGATGATCGCCATCAGGGTCGAAAAACCCGTGACCATCGCCGACGAGGTGCCCACCACCCTGCGGAGCTGGGCCGCATCATCATGATACTGAGCAACGTATTTGGTGACGCCGTTGAAGATACCGGCACCGGCCAGCACGCCAAGGACGGTGACAAGCTGACGGAAATTACCCGCCAGCCCCACTCCTGACGGGCCAAATGAGACGGCCAGGAGCTTGACGACCAACAGCCCGGCCCCAATTTTTACAAGCGTGGACGCGGCGGTCCACACCGATGCTTTTGCCAGAGACATATCAGCCGAAATAACTCAGGAGGGTATTAATCACCGTACGCTGGTTAACTGGCGCGAGGTTGTAGAACAGTGGCAGACGAAGCAAACGCTCACTTTCTTTGGTGGTGTAACGGTCTTCACCCGCGAATGTTCCAAACGCTTCGCCCGCCGGACTGGAGTGCAGCGGGATATAGTGGAACACCGCCATAATTTCGGCTTCTTTCAGCCAGGCGATGAGCTCGCTGCGGTCGTCGTTATCGCGCAGCTTGATGTAGAACATGTGTGCGTTGTGGACGCAATCCGCCGGAATCGTTGGCAGTGCAATACGCCCAGCTTTTGCCAGAGGTTCCAGCGCATCGTAATAGGTTTGCCACAGGGAGAGACGCTGCAGGTTGATGCGATCCGCGGCTTCCAGCTGCGCCCACAGGTACGCGGCCTGCAGATCCGCCATCAGATAGCTGGAGCCAATATCGCGCCAGGTGTATTTGTCTACCTGGCCGCGGAAGAACTGGCTGCGGTTGGTGCCTTTTTCGCGGATCACTTCCGCACGCTCCACGAGTGCCCGGTCGTTAATCAGCGTCGCGCCACCCTCTCCGCCTGCCGTGTAGTTTTTGGTTTCGTGGAAGCTAAAGCAGCCGATGTGGCCGATGGTGCCCAGCGCGCGTCCCTTGTAGGTCGACATCACGCCCTGCGCGGCATCTTCCACCACAAACAGGTTATGTTTTTTGGCGATGGCCATGATGGTGTCCATTTCACAGGCCACACCTGCGTAGTGAACCGGCACGATCGCGCGCGTTTTGTCGGTGATCGCCGCTTCAATCAGCGTCTCATCAATGTTCATGGTATCCGGGCGGATATCCACAAAGACGATTTTCGCCCCGCGCAGGACAAACGCATTCGCCGTGGAAACGAAGGTGTAGCTCGGCATGATCACTTCATCGCCGGGCTGGATATCCAGCAGCAGTGCGGCCATTTCCAGCGATGCCGTACAGGACGGGGTCAGCAGTACTTTGGCGCTGCGAAAACGCTGTTCCATCCACTGCTGACAGCGACGGGTGAAACCGCCGTCACCGCAGAGTTTGCCGCTGCCCATGGCAGACTGCATATAGTCGAGTTCCGTTCCGACGACGGGTGGTGCGTTAAATGGAATCATCTTGTCACCTGTATAACCAGTAGGCGGTGGCGTCGATGTTGGCACCACTCGCAATATAACGTTTAAGCGCGGCGGTGTTGCCCACCTGGGTCGCCACCCGCAGCGTCTCAACCTGCTGCTGCTGCGCCCAGTGCAGCGCCGCCTGCATAAGTTTCTCACCCATGCCGCGCCCGGCTAATAAGCCAATACGCGCCTCGCGCACGTTGAGCTTGCGAAGCGAGACGAACCCCTGGAGTTGACCGTCCCCTGCGCGGAAAACCAGGCAGACGTGGTCAAAGGTGCCTTTAACCGCATTCTCTATCCACTGGGCATAGAAACGGCCGCTATCGTCAGGTGCGTACCAGGGCGCACGAAAGCGGCTCTGCGCAAACGCCTGAGCCGCCATCTGACGCAGCACGGGAATATCCTGTTCGGTTGCGATTTCAGCGCCGGGTGCATCATGCCGGGTGAGGGTTATGGAAAGGTCTGCCTCACCTTCCACCAGCTGAAAGCCGCGTTGCTGGAGCGCATCAAGCAGGTCGGTACGGTCCGCCGGGATCTTCGCCTGAATGCGTTGCCAGGCGATGAAATCCGATTCAGCCAGTACCGGCGCATCATCGCGCAGACGCACAATGGCCGACGGCAGGCCGAAAAAGGCACTCTCCCACTGCAGGGGCTCAAATACCCCGTTCAGGCTGTTCAACGCCAGACACCTTTGGTATCAACGACATACTTCTGACGCACCGCATCACCGGACGTCGCTTTAAACTCTTGATGATCCACCAGCAGCACCAGCACGTCCGCCGTCGCCAGCGCCTCATCCAGCGCTGCCAGCGTGCAGTGCCCCGCCAGTTTTGCCGGCAACTCATGGATATTCGGCTCAACCACCAGCGTTTCACCCTTGTGCCATTCGGCAATCATCTGAGCAATTTCCATTGCCGGGCTTTCGCGCAGGTCGTCAATGTTGGGTTTGAATGCCAGACCAAAGCAGGCAATTTTCAGCTCGCTGGCGCGCTTTCCGCTCTCTGCCAGACAATCCGCTACCGTGGTTTTGACATGATTGAGCACCCAGTGAGGTTTGCTGTCGTTCACTTCACGCGCGGTGCGAATCAGGCGCGCCTGCGCCGGATTCTGAGCCACAATAAACCACGGATCGACGGCGATGCAGTGTCCACCCACGCCCGGGCCTGGCTGGAGAATGTTTACACGCGGATGGCGATTCGCCAGGCTAATCAACTCCCAGACGTTAATCCCCTGATCGGCGCAAATCAGCGACAGTTCGTTCGCAAAGGCGATATTAACGTCACGGAAGCTGTTCTCCGTCAGCTTGCACATCTCGGCGGTGCGGGAGTTTGTCACCACGCACTCGCCTTCCAGGAAAATCTTGTACAGCGCGCTGGCACGCTCGGAACAGACGGGCGTCATACCGCCAATGACGCGGTCGTTTTTAATCAGTTCGACCATGACCTGGCCCGGGAGGACGCGCTCCGGGCAGTAGGCGATGTTGATATCCGCCTGCTCCCCCGCCTGTTGCGGGAAGCTTAAATCAGGGCGCGCGTCGGCCAGCCACTGCGCCATCTGCTCGGTAGCACCGACCGGAGAGGTTGATTCCAGAATCACCAGCGCCCCTTTCTTCAGCACAGGGGCAATGGACTTTGCCGCCGCCTCGACGTAGACCATGTCGGGCTCGTGGTCGCCTTTAAAGGGCGTTGGAACGGCAATCAGGTAGGCATCCGCTTCAACCGGCGTGGTACTGGCGCGCAGGAAGCCGCCCTCCACCGCCTCTTTCACTACGCGATCCAAATCGGGCTCGACAATATGAATCTCGCCACGGTTAATGGTTTCCACCGCACGGGCGTTGATATCCACACCGACAACCTGTTTCTGACGAGAGGCAAACGCCGCCGCGGTAGGCAAGCCAATGTAGCCAAGACCAATGACAGAGATGGTAGTAAAACTCATAGCGATACCCGATTGTTTTTAAGTGCATGCAAAATACGGCCACAAGCCTGCCCGTCTCCATACGGATTATGGGCCCGGCTCATCGCCTGATACGTTTCGTCGTCATGCAGAAGGCGCGTGACCTCTTCGACGATGAGTTCCGCGTTGGTGCCGACCAGACGCACCGTACCGGCTTTGACCGCTTCCGGACGTTCGGTGGTTTCACGCATCACCAGCACCGGTTTGCCAAGAGAAGGCGCTTCTTCCTGAATGCCGCCGGAATCGGTAAGGATCAGCCAGGCATGGTTCATCAGCCAGACAAACGGCAGATAGTCCTGAGGTTCAATCAGAAGGACATTTTCGATATGGCCCAGGATGCGGTTAACCGGCTCGCTGACGTTAGGATTGAGATGGACCGGATAGACGATCTGCACGTCGTCGTTCTGCGCCGCGATTTCAGCCAGCGCGTGACAGATTTGCTCAAAACCCCGGCCAAAGCTTTCGCGACGATGGCCGGTGACCAGAATGGTTTTTTTGCCGTTGTGCAGGAATGGATAGCGGGCAGCGAGTTCTTTCTTAAGCTCGTCATTTGCGAGGACGCGATCGCGTACCCAAATCAACGCATCGATGACCGTATTGCCGGTCACAAAGATTTTGTTATCGGCGATATTTTCACGCAGCAGGTTCTGACGCGAGTTTTCCGTTGGGGCAAAGTGGTACATCGCCAAATGGCCGGTAAGCGTGCGGTTGGCCTCCTCCGGCCACGGCGAATAGAGATTGCCGGTACGCAGACCCGCCTCAACATGCCCCACGGGAATTCGCTGGTAAAACGCGGCCAGGCTGGTCGCCACGGTCGTGGTAGTGTCGCCGTGTACCAGCACCACGTCAGGCTTGAATGACTCCAGGATAGGCTTCAGCTCTTGCAGAATGCGACAGGTTATCTCCGTCAATCCTTGCCCCGGTTTCATAATATTGAGGTCGTAATCCGGGACGATGGAAAAGAGCGTTAACACCTGATCGAGCATCTCACGGTGCTGGGCCGTGACGCACACTTTCGCTTCAATATCAGGATCGCTGGCCAGCGCATGAACCAGAGGTGCCATCTTAATGGCCTCCGGCCTGGTGCCAAATACGGTTAGTACTTTCACATCGATTCTCTTCGATTAGGCGATGAAGGCCGCAGCCTTCATCGTAGACGGCATTCTTAGTTTGTGCGACGACGCGTTAACGCCACGCCAGCGCCCGTCAGTGCGCCTACAATCCCCCACATGATCATCAGGAATGCACGACGCGGACTATCGCGTTTTACAGGTTCTTCAGGCGTTCGCAAATAACGATAGGTCTGAAAACGCGGGTCCAGAGATGGACCGACATTAAGCGTATTGAGCATCGCGCGATTTTGATCGTAATCGAGGTCAAAATCAGGACCGACGGCCTGAAGGTTTTCCAGACGTGCCTGCAACATGGGGCGGCCAAGGAGGAACATCTCTGAATCAGGCAGTTCATCAGCCGGCACGTCCGTTTCAGTACGGGAAATATTGTGCTGTTCCGCAATTTTCAGCGCCTGCTCAATATTGTGTACACGGCGAGCGAAAATCGCTTTAGCCACCTCTTCCTGACGTTTCACCTGCGCTTTCATCTGGATGGTGCGAGCCGACCAGGCGCCTTTAAGCTCTTCGTTAAGATGGCTTGCGGCACGCTGGCTGGCAAACGCGACATACTGACGCAGCAGGTTGTTGGCGTCCGGCGCGGTTTCTGCAATCAGCTTGACGCTGTCATTCACGTTACGCAGGGCGTCGCCCGGCATAAATTGTATATTGTTAATCAGATCGTCCAGCAGAGCGGCATCGGCTTTGGTGTTATCAACCCGACGCTGCTTGTAGTAATCCGTCTGGGACCAGAAGTCGCGGCGCGTATCCCACGAAGCCAGTTGCATCACAAACTCTTTATAGGCCTCATCCATAACGGAGACCTGATCCGGCGTGGCGAGGTTAGCTTTGATATCCAGGTTTCGCAGGAATTGCTGTTGGGAATAGAACCCCCCAAGCATGTTAACCGTTGGTTTGTCAGTGATTGCCGTGGCGCTCCACTCTTGTTTTGCAAAGAACGTATAGGCCAGCGCTAACAGTGCAAACCCCAGCGCGATCCCCGCAATCCAAAGTTTGCCTGCCCATAACACGCGAAACAAACCCCGAATATCCAGTTCATTCTCAGTTACCACTGATTTCGCTCCCGCCAACGGTTGAGTCATCATAGTCCCGGTTTTACTTAGTTAATGTTGTGTTTTTGCCACTGTTACGACGCATCCTGCGTTTAATACGTTTAATGAACCGCGCTACTTTCCATGCGCGCTTAATGCAGTAGCCGTACAGGAAAAATGCGAGCAAGAACAATGCCAACATAACCCACTCAGGAATAATATGAGAATATTCTGCAGCCACACCAATCGCGGCCAAAATAGCGGCGGCCAGTGTAATAAGCACAAACGCCTGACGGGACGTAAAACCCGCACGCATGATGAGATGATGAATGTGTTGGCGGTCGGGAGAGAAAGGACTCATCCCTTTGCGCAGGCGGCGATACATAATCGCCACCATATCCATTAATGGAATGGCAATAATCCACAGCGCTGTTACAGGACTTATCGGATGGGTTTGACCCTGCGTAGTTTCAAGCAGGATCCAGATAACCGTAAAACCAATCAGCGTACTGCCTGCGTCTCCCATAAAGACTTTATAGCGACGACCCAGCACACCGAGGTTTAAGAGGATATAAGGCAGAATGGCAGCAATCATGGCAAAACACCACATTGCCAGGCTGTACTGACCATCAAACCATAAAATAATGCCGATAGCGGCGAACGAGACGGATGACAATCCACCGAGCAGGCCGTCAATGCCATCCACCATGTTGAAAGCATTGATTGCTGCCCAGACAGCAAAGAGTGTCAGGAAGAAGCCAAATGGCCCCAGGACTAACTCCCAGGGGCCAAACACATACCCGAGGCTTCTCAGATACAGTCCGCCCACTACCATCATCACCACGCCAATGGCCGCCTGAACGGTAGCGCGTATTTTCACCGCGATATCAAACCGGTCATCAAGAGCCCCGACTAACACCAGGACACCGGCGCAGGCGACATAAAGGGCGGCATGCGGGATATAATAATCGGCAATCCCAAACGTGAAGCAAATCCCTGCGTAAACAGAAATTCCGCCGACTAGAGGAATAAGTCCCTGATGGCGTTTACGAAAATTTGGCTTATCCACTAACCCTATTCGTTTTGCCACCTTACGTGCGATGAACAAAAAACAGGTTGTGAATAAAAAAATACTGATCAATTCAGTAACGGCGGTGAATAGATTCACAATGGATTGCTCTCAACAAATGTTAGTCCCGGAAGTATAACCATGAAGCCATTACCTCAGAAGTAATAAAGATGGCTTCTTACAACTCCCTTTGTATATTTTTCAAACAATTATTACTTTGACTGTGCAAACGGTCTTATTGTCGCACCGACAGGTCAAAATTGGGAGTAGGTGGTACTAGCGTATAGTCCATAAAAGAAAAACGCCACGTAAAAACGTGGCGTTCGCTGGCTTTATTTGCGTTACGAGCGTTTCATCATGTCGAAGAAATCGTCGTTGGTTTTGGTCATCGCCAGTTTGTTAATGAGGAACTCCATCGCGTCGATTTCACCCATTGGATGAATGATTTTGCGCAGGATCCACATTTTCTGCAGCTCTTCCTGGGTGGTGAGCAGCTCTTCTTTACGGGTACCGGAACGGTTGTAGTCGATAGCCGGGAAGACGCGTTTTTCAGCGATCTTACGAGAGAGGTGCAGTTCCATGTTGCCTGTCCCTTTAAACTCTTCGTAGATAACTTCGTCCATCTTAGAGCCGGTATCGATCAGCGCGGTCGCGATGATGGTCAGGCTGCCGCCCTCTTCGACGTTACGTGCAGCACCGAAGAAACGTTTTGGACGATGCAGGGCGTTAGCATCCACACCACCGGTCAGGACTTTACCAGACGCCGGGACCACGGTGTTGTAGGCACGCGCCAGACGGGTGATGGAGTCGAGCAGGATGATCACGTCTTTCTTGTGCTCAACCAGGCGTTTTGCCTTCTCGATAACCATTTCCGCAACCTGAACGTGGCGAGATGCTGGTTCGTCGAAGGTAGAAGCAACCACTTCACCTTTAACCAGACGCTGCATCTCGGTCACTTCTTCCGGACGTTCGTCAATCAGCAGCACCATCAGCACGCAGTCAGGGTGGTTGTAAGCAATGCTCTGCGCGATGTTCTGCAGCAGCATGGTTTTACCCGCTTTTGGCGGCGCCACAATCAGACCACGCTGACCACGACCGATTGGTGAGGCCAGATCCAGAACGCGCGCGGTTAAGTCTTCGGTAGAACCGTTACCACGCTCCATACGCAGGCGAGAGTTCGCGTGCAGCGGCGTTAAGTTCTCAAAGAGGATCTTATTACGCGAGTTTTCTGGTTTGTCGAAGTTAACTTCATTGACTTTCAACAGCGCAAAGTAGCGTTCACCCTCTTTAGGAGGACGAATCTTACCTGAAATGGTGTCACCAGTGCGGAGGTTGAAACGGCGGATTTGGCTGGGGGATACGTAGATGTCGTCAGGGCCGGCGAGGTAGGAGCTGTCTGCAGAGCGGAGGAAACCAAATCCGTCTTGCAATATCTCCAGCACACCGTCGCCAAAGATATCTTCGCCACTCTTAGCGTGCTGCTTCAGGATGGCGAAAATGATGTCCTGCTTGCGCATACGAGCCTGGTTTTCCAGCCCCATATTTTCGCCGAGAGTGATCAGCTCAGAAACCGGCGTATTCTTTAATTCGGTAAGATTCATAATGGTGTGGGTTCTTAAACTCGGGGTGATTCTCGAACTTAATGTTGTGAATGGTATGGCAGGGTCATCCATGCCTGTTTAGCGGCCATCAACTCATGTCTGTTCGCTGTCTGGTCACAGGGAAAGAACGCAGAACTGAAACGACAAGACGGATTGAGTGACAAGCCCGGAATTTAGCCACTTCACGCACTGTTCATGTTAACAACGGGAAGTATCGGGTAAAACAAGATTCAAACAACAAGATATGTTTAAAACGAAGTCATAGCTAACTTAGCACGACTTCAGCCGGGCGTCCAGAGTTCCGAATCATTTAGCCGGGGGCTCTGAACGCACAGCGGAGAAACCTTACGCCAGGTTAGCGTCGAGGAACTCTTTCAGTTGACCTTTGGACAGCGCGCCCACTTTGGTCGCCGCCACTTCGCCGTTTTTGAACAGCAGCAGGGTCGGAATACCACGGATACCGTATTTTGGTGCGGTGCCCGGGTTCTGGTCGATGTTCAGCTTGGCAACGGTCAGTTTGCCCTGATATTCGTCGGCGATCTCATCCAGAATCGGGGCGATCATTTTGCAAGGACCACACCATTCAGCCCAGAAATCGACGAGGATCAGCCCGTCAGCCTTAAGTACGTCCGTGTCAAAACTGTCGTCAGTCAGGTGAATAATTTTATCGCTCATATATAACTCCACAGGAATAAGCCTGGTACGTTGGTTTTGTCTCCACCAACGACGCGTTGATGTCGCATTAACCAACTAAAGGTTGACTTTATTTCACCGGATACGCTTTCGTAAAGCAATAGTAAGCTGATATTCTACCACACTATGAGCAAAACACATTTAACAGAACAGAAGTTTTCCGACTTCGCGCTGCACCCGAAGGTGATTGAAGCCCTTGAAAATAAAGGGTTTCATAACTGCACGCCCATTCAGGCCCTCGCGCTGCCGCTGACGCTGGCCGGTCGCGATGTTGCCGGGCAGGCGCAAACCGGTACCGGCAAAACGATGGCGTTTTTAACGTCAACGTTTCATTATTTACTTTCTCACCCAGCGATTGCAGACCGCAAAGTTAACCAGCCGCGCGCGCTAATTATGGCCCCGACGCGAGAACTGGCGGTACAGATCCACGCAGACGCTGAACCCCTGGCGCAGGCTACCGGCCTGAAGCTGGGCTTGGCCTATGGCGGCGACGGCTACGATAAGCAGCTGAAAGTGCTGGAAAGCGGTGTGGATATCCTGATCGGTACCACCGGCCGTCTTATCGATTACGCCAAACAGAACCACATTAACCTCGGTGCCATCCAGGTTGTGGTGCTCGATGAAGCTGACCGCATGTACGATCTGGGCTTCATTAAAGACATCCGCTGGCTGTTCCGCCGTATGCCTCCGGCTAATCAGCGCCTGAATATGCTGTTCTCTGCAACCCTCTCCTACCGCGTTCGCGAGCTGGCGTTCGAACAGATGAACAACGCCGAATACGTAGAAGTGGAACCGGAGCAGAAAACGGGTCACCGCATTAAAGAAGAGCTCTTCTATCCTTCTAATGAAGAGAAAATGCGCCTGCTGCAAACGCTGATTGAAGAAGAGTGGCCAGATCGCGCCATCATCTTTGCCAACACCAAACACCGTTGTGAAGACATCTGGGGCCACCTGGCTGCCGATGGTCACCGTGTTGGCCTGTTGACCGGCGACGTGGCGCAGAAAAAACGCCTGCGAATTCTTGAAGAATTCACCCGTGGCGATCTCGATATTCTGGTCGCCACCGACGTGGCTGCACGTGGTTTACACATTCCAGCCGTAACGCACGTCTTTAACTACGATCTGCCAGACGACTGTGAAGACTACGTACACCGTATCGGTCGTACCGGTCGCGCGGGCGCAAGCGGTCACTCTATTAGCCTTGCGTGTGAAGAGTATGCGCTGAACCTTCCGGCCATTGAGACCTACATCGGTCACTCTATTCCGCAGAGCAAATACAATCCGGAAGCGCTGTTAAGCGAACTGCCGCCGCCTAAGCGTCTTACCCGCCCACGCTCCGGCAATGGTCCGCGTCGTTCAGGCGGCGCACCGCGTAATCGTCGTCGTTCAGGTTAAGAAAATATGCTCAGCTCCACCTCGCTTTATGCGGCAATTGATCTCGGTTCGAATAGTTTTCATATGCTGGTTGTGCGCGAGGTGGCGGGAAGCATACAAACGCTGACGCGCATTAAGCGCAAGGTCCGCCTCGCGGCGGGCCTGAGCAGCGACAATCACCTCTCGCCTGAAGCCATGGAACGTGGCTGGCAGTGCCTGCGACTCTTTGCCGAGCGTCTGCAGGATATCCCGCACGCCCAAATCACCGTTGTCGCCACTGCGACACTTCGCCTGGCGGTTAACGCCGTGGATTTTATTGCCAGAGCGCAGGAGATTCTCGGTTGCCCGGTTCAGGTTATCAGCGGTGAAGAAGAAGCTCGTCTGATTTATCAGGGTGTTGCACACACCACGGGGGGTGACGATCGCCGCCTGGTGGTGGATATCGGCGGAGCCAGTACCGAGCTGGTGACCGGCACCGGCGCGCAGGCTACGTCGCTGTTCAGCCTGTCGATGGGCTGCGTGACCTGGCTTGAGCGCTATTTTACCGATCGTAATCTGGGTAAAGAGAACTTCGACGAGGCAGAAAATGCCGCGCGCGAGGTATTACGTCCCGTGATGGACGAACTGCGCTATCACGGCTGGAAAGTGTGCGTGGGTGCGTCGGGGACCGTGCAGGCCCTGCAGGAAATCATGATGGCGCAGGGAATGGACGAGCGGATTACGCTTGCCAAACTTCAGCAGCTAAAACAGCGCGCCATCCAGTGCGGACGCCTGGAAGAACTGGAAATTGAAGGCCTGACGCTGGAACGCGCGCTGGTCTTCCCGAGCGGGCTGGCCATTCTGATCGCCATTTTCACCGAGCTCAACATCCAGTGTATGACCCTTGCCGGCGGCGCGCTGCGCGAAGGCCTGGTCTACGGGATGCTGCATCTGTCGGTCGATCAGGATATCCGTAGCCGAACCCTGCGCAACGTACAGCGTCGTTTTCTGGTTGATATCGATCAGGCAGGACGCGTATCGCAGCTGGCGTCTCGCTTCGCCGATCAGGTCGCTAACGTCTGGGATCTTGATCATCTGAGCCGCGATTTATTGCTGAGCGCCTGTGCGCTGCATGAAGTGGGGCTGAGCATTGATTTTAAGCAGGCCCCCGCTCACGCAGCGTATCTGGTTCGCAACCTGGATTTACCGGGCTACACGCCCGCACAGAAAAAGCTGCTGGCAACGCTGCTGCTGAACCAGACCAACGCCGTTGATCTCTCATCATTGCATCAGCAAAACGCCGTACCGCCGCGCGTAGCCGAGCATCTGTGCCGCCTGCTGCGTCTGGCGATTCTCTTTGCCAGCCGCCGTCGCGATGATTTGCTGCCTGCAATCAATCTGGTGGCCGATGACGAAAAACTGTCGCTGACGCTGCCGGAAAACTGGATTGAACGTCACCCGCTTGGGGCAGAGATGATCGAGCAGGAGTGCCAGTGGCAGAGCTATGTGCACTGGGTGCTGGAAGTGAAGTAATACGCTGAACATTGCCGGGTGGCGGCTTCGCCTTATCCGGCCTGCTCATCATTATCCTTTCTCTTTGGCTTTTGCCAGCATGGCGCGAATGTTCGCCACGTTAGCCTGCCCCTTATGCATCCGCTCTTCTGCGGTAATCACTTTGCGTTCCTGTTCCCAGATCAGGTCGTCCTGCGGCAGCTCCAGCAGGAAACGGCTCGGCTCCGGGCGGACGAGTTCGCCATACTGACGGCGCTCTTTACACAGCGTGAACGTCAGCTCTTTCTGCGCACGGGTGATCCCCACGTAGGCCAGACGGCGCTCCTCGTCGACGTTATCTTCGTCAATGCTGCTCTGGTGCGGTAACAACCCCTCTTCCATACCAACCAGATAGACATACGGGAACTCCAGACCTTTTGACGCGTGCAGCGTCATCAGCTGTACCTGATCGGCCTCTTCTTCGCTCTCGCCGCGCTCCATCATGTCGCGCAGGGTAAAGCGGGTGACGACCTGCGTCAGGGTCATCGGCTCGTCGATTTCAGAGCCTTCCAGCATTTCGGTCATCCAGCTGAAGAGCTGGTTAACGTTTTTCATGCGCATCTCAGCCGCTTTCGGGCTGGCCGAGGTTTCGTACAGCCAGGACTCATAGTCGATGCCGTGAATAAGATCGCGCACCGCCGCCACCGGCTCGCGCTCCGCAAGACGCTGCACTTCGCCGAGCCAGTGGGTGAATCGTGTTAACGAATCGTAACCGCGGCCGGTTAACGTCTGGCTCAGCCCCATGTCGAAGCTGGCGGTAAACAGGCTTTTATTGCGAGTCATTGCCCACTCGCCCAGCTTTTGCAGCGTCGCAGGGCCAATCTCGCGCTTCGGCGTATTCACGATGCGCAGAAACGCGCTGTCGTCATCCGGGTTCGTGAGGACGCGCAGATAGGCCAGCAGATCTTTAATCTCTGGCCGTGAGAAGAACGACGTACCGCCCGAAATTTTGTACGGGATGCGGTTCTGCATCAGCATCTTTTCAAAGACGCGCGACTGGTGATTGCCGCGATAGAGGATCGCGTAATCCTTATATTCGGTTTTATTGACGAAGTGGTGGGCAATCAGTTCGCCCGTCACGCGCTCCGCCTCATGCTCTTCATTATTGGCGCTGAGCACCTTCAATTCAGTACCGTAACCCAGCTCGGAGAAGAGACGCTTCTCAAACACGTGCGGGTTATTGGCAATCAGGATGTTTGCTGCCTTCAGGATACGCCCGGAGGAGCGGTAGTTTTGCTCCAGCTTAATCACCTGCAGGGCGGGGAAATCTTTGCTCAGCAGCACCAGGTTTTGCGGACGCGCGCCGCGCCAGGAGTAAATTGACTGGTCGTCGTCGCCGACAACGGTGAAACGCGCGCGCTGCCCCACCAGCAGCTTCACCAGCTCGTACTGGCTGGTGTTGGTGTCCTGATACTCATCCACCAGCAGGTAACGGATTTTGTTCTGCCAGCGCTCGCGAACCTCTTCGTTCCGCTGCAGCAGCAGCGTGGGCAGCAGAATCAGGTCGTCAAAGTCCAGCACGTTGCACGCTTTCATGTGCGCATCGTACAGACCGTAGCAGTGGGCGAAGATCCGATCCCGTTCGCCTTTGGCGATCGCCGCGGCCTGGGCCGGGGTCATCAGATCGTTTTTCCAGTTTGAGATCGTTGAGATCAGCTGCTGCAACAGCACCTTGTCATCTTCGATCAGCCCCTCGGTGAGCTCTTTGAGCAACGCCACCTGGTCGGTATCATCGAAGAGCGAGAAGTTGGACTTCATTCCCAGCGCCGCATACTCGCGTTTGATGATATCCAGCCCCAGCGTGTGGAAGGTGGAGATCATCAGGCCGCGCGCCTCTTTACGCCCCAGGGTCTGGCCGACACGCTCTTTCATCTCACGCGCCGCTTTATTGGTAAAGGTTACCGCCGCAATGTGCCGGGCCTGATAGCCACAGCCGCGGATCAGGTGCGCAATCTTATTGGTGATAACGCGCGTTTTGCCGGATCCTGCACCCGCCAGCACCAGACACGGTCCGGTGACAAATTCGACGGCTTGTTGTTGTCCGGGGTTTAAACGCATAAATGATCACTCAATGAAAGTCAGGAGGGGAGAATAACAGCGTGGTAGTATAGCGAGCCTAATCCATACCACTCAAGGCACGATCATGGCAAAAACAGCAGCAGCACTGCATATTCTTGTTAAAGAAGAGAAACTGGCTCTGGATCTTCTGGAGCAGATCAAAAACGGCGCCGACTTCGGCAAGCTGGCGAAGAAGCACTCTATCTGTCCGTCAGGCAAACGCGGCGGCGATCTGGGTGAATTCCGCCAGGGTCAGATGGTACCGGCATTCGATAAAGTGGTCTTCTCCTGCCCGGTGCTGGAGCCAACCGGCCCGCTGCACACGCAGTTCGGCTACCACGTAATTAAAGTACTGTACCGCAAATAAACAAGCCGGGTGGCGACTGCGCCTACCCGGCCTACATCTTACGGTTTTGTAGGTCGGGTAAGCAAAGCGCCACCCGACAAGCTTGTTAACCCGCTACCGCGATACGCTTCATGTCGGTCATGTAGCCACGCAGTTTGTGACCCACTTTCTCGATCTGGTGGCTGCGAATGGCTTCGTTCACGTCGCGCAGCTGCGCGTTGTCCACGGCACCTTCTGCAATCGCTTTACCCAGATCGCCCGGCTGCAGAGTGGTCATAAACTCTTTCAGCAGCGGTACGCAGGCGTAAGAGAACAGGTAGTTACCGTATTCTGCGGTATCCGAGATAACCACGTTCATTTCGTACAGACGCTTACGGGCGATGGTGTTCGCGATCAGCGGCAGCTCGTGCAGTGATTCGTAGTACGCAGACTCTTCAATGATGCCGGAATCCACCATGGTTTCGAACGCCAGCTCAACGCCTGCTTTCACCATCGCGATCATCAGCACGCCTTTATCGAAGTACTCCTGTTCGCCGATTTTACCTTCGTACTGTGGCGCGGTTTCGAACGCGGTCTTACCGGTCTCTTCACGCCAGGTCAGCAGTTTCTTATCGTCGTTCGCCCAGTCAGCCATCATGCCGGAAGAGAACTCGCCGGAAATGATGTCGTCCATATGTTTCTGGAACAGTGGCGCCATGATGGTTTTCAGCTGTTCAGACAGCGCGTAAGCACGCAGTTTTGCCGGGTTGGACAGACGGTCCATCATCAGCGTAATACCGCCCTGCTTCAGCGCTTCGGTGATGGTTTCCCAGCCGAACTGAATCAGTTTTTCCGCGTATGCCGGGTCGGTGCCCTCTTCAACCAGCTTATCGAAGCACAGCAGAGAACCGGCCTGCAGCATGCCGCACAGAATGGTCTGCTCGCCCATCAGGTCGGATTTCACTTCGGCAACGAAGGACGATTCCAGCACGCCCGCACGGTGGCCGCCGGTCGCCGCTGCCCATGCCTTGGCAATCGCCATGCCTTCGCCTTTCGGATCGTTTTCCGGGTGAACCGCGATCAGCGTCGGCACGCCGAAGCCACGTTTGTACTCTTCACGGACTTCGGTACCCGGGCACTTCGGTGCCACCATCACTACGGTGATGTCTTTACGGATCTGCTCGCCCACTTCAACGATGTTGAAGCCGTGGGAGTAACCCAGCGCCGCGCCGTCTTTCATCAGCGGCTGTACGGAACGCACAACGTCTGAGTGCTGCTTGTCCGGCGTCAGGTTAACCACCAGATCCGCCTGCGGGATCAGCTCTTCGTAGGTACCCACTTTGAAGCCATTTTCGGTCGCTTTGCGCCAGGAGGCACGCTTCTCGGCAATCGCTTCTTTGCGCAGGGCGTAGGAGATATCCAGACCGGAGTCACGCATGTTCAGGCCCTGGTTCAGACCCTGTGCGCCACAGCCGACGATGACCACTTTTTTACCCTGAAGGTAGCTCGCGCCATCGGCAAATTCATCGCGCGCCATGAAGCGGCATTTGCCCAGCTGCGCCAGCTGCTGGCGCAAGTTCAGTGTATTAAAGTAGTTAGCCATGGGTGATACCTCGTGATGTTGTGTGTCTTATTGTTCGGTTCGCGTTTCAGCGAGAATGTACCCACATTACAACAGGAAATTTATTGCGGAAATTGATATATTCACAACGTCACATTGCAATTTATGCAATGTAAAAAGAGGGAGTGGAATCGGTGGATTTACGCGATCTGAAAATGTTCCTGCACCTGGCGGAAAGCCGTCACTTTGGCCGCAGCGCCCGGGCGATGCACGTCAGCCCCTCCACGCTTTCGCGCCAGATCCAGCGCCTTGAGGAAGACCTCGGCCAGCCGCTGTTCGTGCGCGATAACCGCACCGTCACCCTCACGGAAGCGGGCGAAGAGCTGCGTATTTTTGCCCAGCAGACGCTGTTGCAGTACCAGCAGCTGCGGCACTCTATCGATCAGCAGGGGCCGTCACTCTCCGGTGAGCTGCATATTTTCTGCTCCGTGACCGCCGCCTACAGCCATCTGCCGCCCATCCTTGACCGCTTTCGCGCGGCGCATCCGTCGGTTGAAATTAAGCTCACTACCGGCGACGCTGCCGACGCGATGGAAAAAGTGGTGACAGGCGAAGCGGATCTCGCCATTGCCGGGAAGCCGGAAACCCTGCCGGGCGCGGTAGCGTTCTCGATGCTGGAAAATCTGGCGGTGGTGTTGATTGCCCCGGCGCTGCCCTGCCCGGTGCGTAACCAGGTATCGGTGGAAAAACCGGACTGGTCCACGGTGCCGTTTATCATGGCCGATCAGGGCCCGGTTCGCCGCCGCATTGAGCTGTGGTTCCGCCGTCAGAAAATCAGCAACCCGTCGATTTACGCCACCGTCAGCGGCCATGAGGCGATGGTGTCGATGGTGGCGCTGGGCTGCGGCGTGGCGCTGCTGCCGGAAGTGGTGCTGGACAACAGCCCGGAGCCGGTGCGCAATCGCGTGATGATTTTAGAGCGCAGCGACGAGAAAACGCCGTTTGAGCTTGGCGTGTGCGCACAAAAAAAGCGGCTGCATGAGCCGCTTATTGATGCGTTCTGGACGATATTGCCGAACCACTAAAGCCGGGTGGCGCTGCGCTTACCCGGCCTACTTGCCGCTCAACCCTTAGCCTGCCAGGAAGAAGCGGAACGCCGGGTTGTGGGTTTCATCGTGACACTCATAGCCCAGCTCGTTCAACCGCGTTTCGAAATCCGGCTCGTGCTCGCCCAGTTCAAACGCCGCCAGCACGCGGCCGTAGTCGGTACCGTGGCTGCGGTAGTGGAACAGGGAGATGTTCCAGTGCGTGCCCAGCGTGTGCAGGAACTTGAGCAACGCGCCCGGCGATTCAGGGAACTCAAAGCTGAACAGGCGTTCCCTGAGCGGCTTCGAAGGACGGCCGCCGACCATGTAACGCACGTGCAGCTTCGCCATCTCGTCGTCGGAGAGATCGACCACGCTATAGCCGCCCTCATGCAGCAGGTTGAGGATCTCTTTGCGCTCCTCCACGCCGCGGCTCAGACGCACGCCGACAAAAATACAGGCGTCTTTAGCATCGGCAAAACGGTAGTTAAACTCCGTCACCGAACGACCGCCCAGCAGCTGACAGAACTTCAGGAAGCTGCCCTTCTCTTCCGGAATGGTCACCGCCAGCAGCGCTTCACGCTGTTCGCCCAGCTCGCAGCGCTCGGACACGTAGCGAAGACCGTGGAAGTTCACGTTGGCCCCGGAAAGCACGTGCGCCAGACGCTCGCCGCGGATGTTGTGCTGCGCGATGTATTTTTTCATCCCCGCCAGCGCCAGCGCGCCGGACGGTTCCGCCACCGCACGCACGTCTTCGAACAGATCTTTCATCGCCGCGCAGATGGCATCGCTGTCCACCGTGACGATATCGTCGAGATATTCCCGGCACAGGCGGAAGGTTTCGTCGCCAATGCGCTTCACCGCCACGCCCTCGGCAAACAGCCCGACGCGCGGCAGGTCGACCGGATGCCCGGCATCCAGCGCCGCTTTCAGGCAGGCGGAGTCTTCCGCTTCCACGGCAATGACTTTAATCTGCGGCATCAGCTGTTTGATCAGCACCGCCACGCCTGCGGCTAAACCGCCGCCGCCCACCGGGACAAAGACCCGGTCGAGATGGGCATCCTGCTGCAGCAGCTCCAGCGCCAGCGTGCCCTGCCCGGCAATCACCATCGGGTGGTCGAACGGCGGCACCCAGGTGAACCCCTGCTGCTGAGCCAGCTCAATCGCTTTGGCTTTTGCTTCGTCAAAGTTGGCCCCGTGGAGCAAGACTTCGCCGCCGAAACCGCGCACCGCGTCGACCTTGATGTCGGCGGTAGCAACCGGCATCACGATCAGCGCCTTCAGCCCCAGACGAGCAGACGAGAACGCCACGCCCTGGGCGTGGTTGCCCGCCGAGGCGGTAATCACGCCCCGCGCTTTTTGCTCGTCGGTCAGCCCGGCCATCATCGCGTAGGCGCCGCGAAGCTTGAAGCTGTGCACCGGCTGGCGGTCTTCGCGCTTCACCAGAATAACGTTGTCCAGGCGCGAAGAGAGTTTTTCCATTTTCTGCAGGGGCGTGACCTGAACGGCTTCATAGACCGGTGCGCGCAGCACCGCCCTGAGATATTCCGCCCCCTCGGGGGCGGCGGATAAGGGTTGTGACTCGGCCATCATTAGCCCCCAAGTTTAGATTTATCGCGCACCGCGCCTTTATCTGCACTGGTGGCAAGGCTCGCGTAGGCGCGCAGGGCAAAGGAGACTTCGCGCTGGCGGTCTTTCGGCGTCCAGGCTTTGTCGCCGCGCGCTTCCTGCGCTTCACGACGGGCCGCAATTTCCCGATCGCTCAGCTTGAGCTGAATGCCGCGATTCGGAATGTCGATTTCGATCAGATCGCCGTCTTCGATGATGGCAATGTTGCCGCCGCTTGCCGCTTCCGGGGAAACGTGGCCGATAGAGAGGCCGGAAGTGCCGCCGGAGAAACGACCGTCGGTGATCAGCGCACAGGCTTTACCGAGGCCCATGGATTTCAGGAAGGTGGTCGGGTAGAGCATCTCCTGCATGCCCGGCCCGCCTTTTGGCCCTTCGTAGCGAATGACAACCACGTCGCCTTCCACCACTTTGCCGCCGAGGATGGCGTCTACCGCTTCATCCTGGCTTTCGTACACCTTCGCCGGACCGGTGAATTTCAGGATGCTGTCGTCCACGCCAGCGGTCTTCACGATGCAGCCATTTTCCGCAAAGTTACCGTACAGCACGGCCAGGCCGCCGTCTTTGCTATAGGCATGCTCCAGCGAGCGGATGCAGCCTTCAGCGCGGTCATCGTCCAGGGTATCCCAGCGGCAGTCCTGCGAGAACGCCTGGGTAGTACGAATACCAGCAGGGCCCGCGCGGAACATCTTTTTCACCGCGTCGTCTTTGGTCAGCATCACGTCGTACTGGTTCAGCGACTCCGGCAGCGTCAGGCCAAGCACGTTTTTCACGTCACGGTTCAGCAGCCCGGCGCGATCCAGTTCGCCGAGGATACCGATGACGCCACCCGCGCGATGCACGTCTTCCATATGGTACTTCTGGGTACTCGGTGCGACCTTACACAGCTGCGGCACTTTACGGGAGAGCCTGTCGATGTCGCTCATGGTGAAGTCGATTTCGGCTTCCTGCGCGGCGGCCAGCAGGTGCAGAACGGTGTTGGTGGAACCGCCCATGGCGATGTCCAGGGTCATGGCGTTCTCGAACGCCGCTTTGCTGGCGATGCTGCGCGGCAGCGCGCTGGTGTCGTCCTGCTCGTAGTAGCGCTTAGTCAGTTCAACGATGCGTTTACCGGCGTTGAGGAACAGCTGCTTACGGTCGGCATGGGTCGCCAGCAGCGAGCCGTTGCCCGGCTGAGACAGACCCAGCGCTTCGGTCAGGCAGTTCATGGAGTTCGCCGTGAACATACCGGAACAGGAGCCGCAGGTCGGGCACGCGGAGCGCTCCACCTGGTCACTCTGCTCGTCAGAGACTTTCGGGTCCGCGCCCTGAATCATCGCATCGACCAGGTCGAGCTTGATGATTTTGTCGGAGAGCTTGGTTTTCCCCGCTTCCATCGGGCCACCGGAGACGAAGATCACCGGAATGTTCAGGCGCAGGGAGGCCATCAGCATCCCCGGGGTGATTTTGTCGCAGTTGGAGATACAGACCATCGCATCGGCGCAGTGGGCGTTAACCATGTACTCTACCGAGTCGGCGATCAGCTCGCGCGACGGGAGTGAATAGAGCATGCCCCCGTGGCCCATCGCGATACCGTCATCCACCGCAATGGTGTTGAACTCTTTCGCCACGCCGCCGGAGGCTTCGATTTGCTCGGCAACCAGCTTACCGAGATCGCGCAGGTGCACGTGGCCCGGTACGAACTGGGTGAAGGAGTTCACCACGGCGATAATTGGCTTGCCGAAATCGGCGTCGGTCATTCCGGTGGCGCGCCACAGTGCGCGGGCACCGGCCATGTTACGGCCGTGGGTGGTGGTGGCTGAACGATACTTAGGCATGCTTTATTTACTCCCGTCTGACTATGTAATGGGACGGTGCGTGCCGTCCCAAATTTATATTTAGTGATTAACCTGATCCAACCAGCCGTATTTATCTTCTGTCTCGCCGGTGAAGAGGCCAAAGAACGCTTGCTGAATGCGTTTGGTGACCGGGCCACAGCGGCCTTCGCCCACCTGAATGCCGTCTACGCTGCGTACCGGCGTGATTTCAGCCGCGGTACCGGACATAAACACTTCATCGGCCAGGTACAGGGATTCGCGGGACAGCACCTGCTCGCGCACTTCGATACCCAGATCTTTCGCCAGCTTGATGATGGCATCACGGGTGATGCCCGGCAGCGCGGACGAGGTGAATGGCGGCGTAAACAGAATGCCGTCTTTCACTTCAAACAGGTTTTCACCTGCGCCTTCGGAGATGTAGCCATTCACGTCGAGCGCGATACCTTCCTGGTAGCCGTGACGGCGCGCTTCGCTGCCGACCAGCAGGGAAGAAAGGTAGTTACCGCCCGCTTTAGCCGCGGTCGGGATGGTGTTGGGTGCAACGCGATTCCAGGAAGAGACCATTGCGTCGATCCCCTGCTCAAGGGCTTCAGCACCCAGGTAGGCACCCCATGGGAACGCGGCAATGATCACATCGGTGTTGTAACCGGCTGGCGGGTTCACGCCCATGCCGACGTCGCCCACGAAGACCAGCGGACGAATATAGGCGCTGGTGAGGTTGTTCTTACGGATCACCTCGCGGCAGGCTTCCATCAGCTCATCCACACTCTGAGAAACCGGGAAACGATAAATTTTGGCTGAGTCATGCAGACGCTGCATGTGTTCGCGATGGCGGAACACCACTGGCCCTTTGTGAGAATCGTAGCAGCGGATGCCTTCAAACACGGAGGTACCGTAATGCAGCGCGTGGGACATCACGTGGACCTTCGCGTCCTCCCAGCGAACCATCTCACCGTTGAACCAAATGTAATCAGCTTTTTTTGTCGTCATTTTTTCGTCCTGTCACGCTTAAGCGCGGATTTGTTGTGATGTGGTTGTGCTCTGGCAGATGGCAACATGGGCAACGTCTACCAGCTTTGATAACTGACTAAACAGTAAGTCGACCGGCCGCGGGCTGGCAACGGTTAATTCGATACTGATGTTTTGCGCGTCGGTGGCCGTCTCCATATTCATAGAGCAAATCTGAAAACCACGATGACGCACCACGCGCAAAACGCGTTCTAATGTTTCCGGGTTGAAGCGAGCCTGCACGGCGACCTGATGTTGCATCATGATAATTTCTCCAGCATTTGTGAGTTACTGGCACCGGGCGGTACCAACGGCCAGACGTTCTCAAGCTCGTCGATTGAGACATGAAGCAGGTATGGCCCTTCGCTTGACAGCATGGTGTCGAGTGCCGCTTCAACCTGGTCTTTACAGGTGATGTGCTGACCAGGAATGCCGAAGGCGCTGGCCAGGGTGAGGAAATCGGGGTTATCGGTCAGGGTGGTTTCACTGTAACGTTCCTGGAAGAACAGCTGTTGCCACTGGCGAACCATCCCTAAACGCTGGTTATCGAGCAACACGATCTTCAGCGGTAACTGCTTGCGCTTCACGGTGCCGAGCTCCTGAACGTTCATCATGAAGGAGCCGTCACCGGAGATACAGATAACGGTATCGTTCGGGCGGGCAACCTGTGCGCCAACCGCGGCTGGCAGACCGAAGCCCATCGTCCCTAACCCGCTGGAAGTGATGAAGTTTTCCGGACGGGTGTAGGTCATGTGCTGGGCGGACCACATCTGATGCTGGCCGACATCGGTCGTCACCACGCTGTCGGCGGGCTTACGGTCGGACAACTGCTTCAACAGCAGCGGCGCGTAGATGGCCTCGCCGGGATGGTCGTAACGCCAGGCGTGCTCGGCGCGCATGTCGGCGGTATGCTGACGCCATGCGTTGATATCCAGCGGCTGCTGCAATGCCGGTAACAGCGCGTTAAGATCGCCCTGCAGCGCGACGTGCGCCTGACGCAGCTTGTTCATCTCCGCCGGGTCGATATCCATATGGATAACTTTGGCGTTCGGCGCAAAGGTATTCAGCTTACCGGTGACGCGGTCGTCAAAACGGGCACCGACGGCGATGAGCAGATCGCACGCCTGCACCGCCAAGTTTGCCGCTTTGGTGCCGTGCATCCCCAGCATGCCCAGATAGTAGGGGTAATCGGCATCTACCGCACCCAACCCTTTCAGCGTGCAGGTGGCAGGCATTTGCGTTGCCGCGATAAATTCGCGCAGGGCAGGAACCGCCTGCGCCATACCTACGCCACCACCAACGTACAGCATCGGCTGTTTCGCCTGCGCCAGCATCTGACGGGCCTCTTCGACTTCCGCATGCGGAAACGCGTCGTCGTGTCCAACGGTGGAGAAGTGCGGCTCCAGTTCGCCGTGTGCGACCTGGATATCTTTCGGGATATCGACCAGAACCGGACCAGGGCGGCCGGAGCTGGCAACCTCGAATGCTTCTGCCATTACGCGCGGCAGCTCTTCCAGAGACTGAACGAGAAAACTGTGTTTGGTGCAGGCCAGCGATAAACCGAGTACATCGACTTCCTGGAACGCGTCGGTGCCGATGAACGGAGAGGCAACCTGTCCAGTGATGGCAACAACGGGAACGGAATCCAGCAGCGCGTCTGCCAGACCGGTGATGAGGTTCGTTGCGCCCGGACCTGAGGTCGCCATACAGACACCGGTTTTACCGGTGGCACGGGCATAACCGATGGCGGCCATCGCTGCGCCCTGCTCGTGTCGGCACAACAGGTGCTCCACGCCGCCGTCATACAGTGCATCGTAAATCGGCATAATTGCGCCACCCGGATAACCGAATACTGTCTCGACTCCCTGCGCGCGCAACGCATGTACTACCCACTGTGCCCCATTCATAGTTAGTTCCCCGTCATAAATCGGGAGAAACAGAATTTTGTGCTACTTGTCATTCTCTGCTCCTCATTTACGTTTTTTAGTCATAAAAAAACCCCCGGACCTTTCGGTGCGGGGGTCTTAGTTCGTTAAGGCTTGATTTCTAAGCCTTTCCTCGTCCAAGTGCAGCCCCGCACGGTGGGATAATAATCACCACCACGCTAATCACGACCAGGCTAATCACTCGTAGAAGGGCTGTCATTTTCAGTTCTTTTTGCATCTTGTTCGAAGGAATACCTAAAGAGTTATCACAGTTTTTAAATCAAACACAAGATTTATTTATGACGGATTTGGTTAGCCCGCGAATCATATTTCTTAAAATCGTTGTTTTATATACGGAAATTAGAAAATGAATATTTTTCACTTTTTTACTCCTCCGCTAACCGTCAAAACAGGTTTTTTTCGCTTTGCGAGGAGGGTTCCACGATTGTGCAATAGTTTCAGTGTGCTTTTAAAATCCCTGAACAGGCAGCGTAAATTCGCTAAATAGCGCTAAACAGGCATAACGCGTACTGGCATAGTCACACCAGGAGGTAGTGCAAATGTCACTGTCAGTTGTTTATACGCGTGCGGCTCTCGGGGTAAAGGCACCGCTTGTTTCCGTAGAGGTTCATTTGAGTAATGGGCTGCCCGGACTCACGCTTGTCGGGTTACCTGAAACGACGGTTAAAGAGGCCAGAGATCGCGTTCGCAGCGCAATAATAAATAGCGGTTATACCTTCCCCGCGAAGAAGATCACCATCAACCTTGCCCCCGCCGATCTGCCCAAAGAGGGCGGGCGATACGATTTACCTATCGCCATTGCGCTTCTCGCGGCTTCTGAGCAGCTTACTACGACCAGGCTAGGCTCGTACGAGTTCGTGGGTGAACTCGCGCTCACAGGCGCATTGAGAGGCGTTCCCGGTGCGATATCGGGAGCGCTGGAAGCCATTCGTGCAGGGCGGCAAATCATTGTCGCCAATGAAAACGCATCAGAAGTGAGTCTTATTGCCGAAAAGGGGTGTCTCATCGCCGGGCATCTTCAGGAAGTGTGTGCCTGGCTGGAAGGCCGACATGAACTGTCCGAGCCGGAGGAGTGCGACGAGGCTGTAGTAGATGCGCCAGAAGATCTCAGTGAGATCATGGGACAGGAGCAAGGTAAACGGGCGCTGGAGATTACGGCTGCAGGTGGACACAATCTCCTGCTGATTGGCCCGCCTGGTACAGGTAAAACGATGCTGGCGAGCAGGCTGAGCGGGTTGCTCCCGCCGCTCAATAACCATGAAGCGCTGGAAAGCGCTGCCATATATAGCCTCATCAGTTCGGCATCGTTGCAAAAACAGTGGCGCCGTCGCCCTTTTCGTTCCCCACATCATAGCGCTTCACTGACGGCAATGGTCGGCGGTGGGTCTATCCCCGGACCGGGTGAGATTTCACTGGCACACAATGGCATTCTGTTTCTTGATGAGTTGCCTGAGTTTGAGCGTCGCGTGCTGGATGCATTGAGAGAACCTATTGAATCTGGTGAGATACATATCTCGCGCACGCGGGCCAAAATAAGCTATCCCGCGCAGTTTCAACTGGTCGCTGCGATGAATCCCAGCCCGACGGGGCATTATCAGGGCAACCATAACCGCTGTACGCCAGAGCAGACGCTGCGCTATCTGGGAAAGCTTTCCGGCCCATTCCTCGACCGTTTCGATTTATCTCTCGAAATCCCCCTTCCGCCGCCGGGCCTGCTCAGGCAGACGGGCATAACGGGTGAGAGCTCAGCAAAAGTGCGCGAGCGGGTGATCGCTGCCCAGGCACGACAATACGCCCGTCAAAACAGGCTGAATGCTCGGCTTGATAATGCCGGGATCCGGCAGTTTTGTTCGCTTAACAGTGAGGATGCAGGATGGCTGGAGGAGACGTTGACGCGCTTTGGGCTGTCTATACGTGCGTGGCAACGTTTGCTGAAAGTAGCCAGAACCATTGCTGACGTGGAGGGATGTACTGACATTGAGAGGAAACACTTGCAGGAGGCGCTGAGTTACCGCGCTATCGATCGTTTGCTGCTGCACCTGCAGAAGTTGCTGGCATAAAAAAAGGGGCCGTAGCCCCTTCTTATCATCTTAGTCATCAGACTCGGTGTAGTCTTCTGCACCTTCCATCTGCGGCTTACCGCCAGACAGCGTATGGAAGCGCTTTGGACGCTTAATGCGTGCCATATACTTGATCCATACACGTTCCGCTTCAGACTGCGGCTCACGCTCACCACGGCAAACAGAAACAAACTGTTTTTCGTCTTCGGTAGCAGGCTCACGCTTGCCCAGATCCAGCTCGTTAAAGGCATAACCATGGCGCTCAAGCAGTTGAGCTTCTTTGATGGTGAAATCGCCGTGACGAGAGAACCCGCGCGGATAATGTTTATTGTCGAAAAAACGATTAGTCGTCGTAAAGCTTTCCGCCATCCTACACGCTCCTAATTCTTTGGCCGAGCTATTTATGGCGCGGAGTATTAGTTACGCTTGACAGAGTGTAAAACAAAACATTTAAATCATAACGACAAATAATTTTGCGGAGAAAGATGTGGATACGGAATTGCTTAAAACTTTCCTTGAAGTGAGCAGAACACGCCACTTTGGGCGAGCAGCTGAAGCCCTTTACCTGACGCAGTCAGCAGTCAGTTTTCGTATTCGACAGCTGGAAAATCAACTGGGTGTGAATCTTTTTACCCGCCATCGCAACAATATCCGCCTCACGCCCGCTGGCGAAAAACTACTGCCGTACGCAGAAACGCTGATGAATACCTGGCAGGCGGCACGCAAAGAGGTTGCACATACTTCGAGGCATAATGAGTTCTCAATAGGGGCCAGCGCTTCCCTGTGGGAATGTATGCTCAGTCAGTGGCTTACCCGGCTTTATCAATCTCATAGCCACTTGCAATTTGAAGCCAGGATTGCGCAACGGCAGTCGCTAGTTAAGCAACTTCATGAGCGCCAGCTTGATCTTCTTATCACAACCGAAGCCCCCAAGATGGACGAATTTAGCAGCCAGATTGTGGGCCAGTTTGGCCTGGCGCTGTATGCCTCTGAACCGTCGATGATGAAGGCAGACCTGACCTATTTGCGCCTGGAATGGGGGCCTGATTTTCAGCAGCATGAGACGGGCTTGATTGCACCTGATGACGTCCCACAGTTAACGACCAGCTCTGCAGAGATCGCCTGTCAGCAACTACCCTTACTGAGAGGTTGTACCTGGTTACCTGTTCGCTGGGCAGACACTAAAGCTGGGCTGCATACCGTAATGGATTCCACCACGCTTACCAGACCGCTGTATGCGATTTGGCTGCAAAACAGTGATAAGCAGTCGCAGATAAAAGATCTGTTAAAAATCAATGTAATGGATTGATACATCAGCCAGCATTCCTGCTGGCTGAATAGTAAGAAAAGGCGTTTTTACAGTCTTTCAGGCAAAAAAAAATCCTTTGCCGAAGCAAAGGATTCTATATGGCAGGGGCGGAGAGACTCGAACTCGCGACACCCGGTTTTGGAGACCGGTGCTCTACCAACTGAGCTACGCCCCTAAAGTTTTTTGCCATTAAGCCTGCCAGTAAGGCAGGCTTAATGTCTTAATAAGTGGCGGAACGGACGGGACTCGAACCCGCGACCCCCTGCGTGACAGGCAGGTATTCTAACCGACTGAACTACCGCTCCACCGAAGACTGCTTGTAACCACCGGATTAATGCACCGGCTTA
>NZ_JBIMQP010000015.1:0-93707 GCF_043945315.1 Enterobacter cloacae complex sp. 2024EL-00227 | reverse complement strand
CGAACATTACAACGAATGGCATCCGCATAGTGCACTGGGGTATCGTTCGCCACGGGAATATCTGCGGCGGCGAACCAGTAATGGGTTAAGTGATAAAAAGTGTATGGAAATATAGGGGCCAATCCAGATCCGCCGTGGGTATACCGTGACAAAGCAGCAGACGGCAACCGCGGCGCCGGATTTAAATACCCGGTCATGAACGTCCTTGATATCTGCCGCCTGCCGGTTTGGGATCTGGCTGCAGAAGATTGCCTGCTGGCGATGTGGTGGGTACCGACGCAACCAGTTGAAGCGCTGAAGGTTGTCGAAGCATGGGGTTTCAAACTGATGACCATGAAGGGATTCACCTGGCACAAGACGAACAAGCACAAGGGCAACAGCGCGATCGGCATGGGCCACATGACCCGGGCGAACAGTGAAGACTGCCTGTTTGCGGTACGCGGAAAGCTGCCGGCGCGAATGGACGCATCAATTTGCCAGCACGTCACGGCGCCACGCCTGGAGAACTCGCGCAAGCCTGATTTAATCCGCGAAAAACTGGTGCAGTTGCTTGGCGACGTACCGCGCATTGAGCTTTTCGCCCGCCAGTCTTCGCATGGTTTCGACGTATGGGGAAACCAGTGCGAAGGCCCGGCGGTGCAGTTGCGCCCTGGCTACGCGCTGGATATCGCCGGGTTGACGCGGGCATTCGCAAATGCTCCGTTGTCACTAACAGACAACCAGGGCCGGGAGCGTGCGGAATGAAAAATATTACAGAATAGGATGGCGAGGGATTGCCTCAGGTTGGGTGTCGCGTAGAGGCCAATTCCGGCGGAGAATGGGTAGAGGCCACGGTTGCCTATACTGATCCGCCTGAAGGGCATAGTGATGCAGTAGCATGGAAGGAAGCGCTCGTATTTGACTGCAAGACAACGCGTCCGTTCTGGGCTGATGAATTCCGCCCTATCCGCACAGAAGCAGATAGGAAGCGTTATGCAGCGATAAGCGCCATCGATGCAGCTTGCTTATTGGTAAAGGATGCCAGCAAGACAGCGGAGGCAATTTACGACGCTATAGCTGCAGGTGACATCCCTGGTGTTAAGCTTGAATAGCTGCTTAATCCTTCCCTTCCATCCACCTCTCAAACTTCGACGGGGAGAACGGCACCAGATCGGTGTGCTCCCCGTTAATCCAGGCATCAACCATATCTGCCCACTGCTGCAACATATAGGCGCGCTGCCGGGCATACTCCGCTTTGTTGTATACCGCGCGCACGCCCTTCTGCTCATGCGCCTGCGCCTTCTCTATCCAGTCTGACGGATAATCCGCTTCGTGCAGCAGCGTGCTGGCCGTCCGGCGCAGGTCATGCACGGTGAAGTCCTGAATTTTCTCGCCGTCTTTGTTTATGGCATCCACGGTCCGGTCTATCAGCGAGTTCAGTGCGGCATTCGATAATGGCTTGCGGAAGTTGTAGCGCCCGGGAACCAGGTATTCACTGCCGCCAGCACACATCTGCAACCCCACCAGCAGATCCTGCGTCTGCTTCGGCAGATAAATCACATGTGCGCGCCTGGCCTTCATTCGGTCGGCGGGGATCGTCCATGTCCAGTTCCTGAAATCGATCTCCTGCCACGTCGCGTAAGTGAATTCGCTTTTGCGAACCAGCGTCAGCAGTACCAGCTTAAGCGCCATCTTCATGGTGCCCATCGCACCGACGTCATCCAGCGCACGGAAGAATATGCCGATCTCCTCAGGAGACAGCGTCCGCTCGCGCGGCTTAAACATGGCAATGGATGATGGCTTAATGTCGGCCGCAGGATTGAACAGGCCGTGCCCACGGTCGTTGGCGTACCGGTATACGCTGCTGATTATCTCCCTGACCTGAATCGCCGTTGCCCGGCCGCCACGCTCGACGATACGATCGCAAAGGTCGCGCACCACTCTGGTGGTTATCTCAGTCATCATCTTGTTGCCGAGCGCCGGGAGGATATCCCTGTCGATCACTGCCTGCTTCATGGCGCGGGTGCTGTCAGCCAGGGTGACATATTTCATGTAGGCGTCGGTATATACCGCGAATGTTTCGGCCCCGGCGATCTGCCTGATACCGTCACGTTTCGCTGCAGCAGGCGACTGGCCTGACTTCAGCAGCTTTTTGGCGGCAATGAGTTCCTCGCGCGCTTCCGCCAGGCTGATACCGTCACGACCGTACTGGCCGATCACCAGCGTTTCCCGGCGGCCGTTAATGCGGTAGTCATAGCGGAACGAGACAGAGCCTGACGTGAGCACGGCGACATACAGCCCGTCACGGTCGGAAACCTTGTACAGTTTCTCCTGCGGCTTCAGGTTTTTCAGTTTGGTATCGGTAAGCACAATTCACCCGTAATGCATCCATGTTTTTGTCGGTACGAGAGTATACCTTTCGGGTAATACCGTCACCTGTACCGTCGAAAAATGTGGTGTAGAGTGAATAGATATGAGTAGATATAAACAAAAACCCTCTGCAATTACAGAGGGTTAGTGATGATATTGAATAGATATGATGTGCTATGAACTAGCTATACATCATTCCCACTCAATCGTAGCCGGTGGCTTACCGCTGATGTCATACACCACGCGGGAAATGCCGTTCACTTCGTTGATAATGCGGTTAGACACGCGGCCCAGGAAGTCATACGGCAGGTGCGCCCAGTGCGCGGTCATGAAGTCGATGGTTTCCACCGCACGCAGGGAAACAACCCAGTCGTACTTGCGGCCATCGCCCATGACGCCGACGGAGCGAACCGGCAGGAACACGGTGAACGCCTGGCTTACCTTGTTGTACAGGTCAGCTTTGTGCAGCTCTTCAATGAAGATCGCGTCCGCGCGACGCAGCAGGTCACAGTACTCTTTCTTCACTTCGCCCAGCACGCGCACGCCCAGACCCGGCCCCGGGAACGGGTGACGGTAGAGCATGTCGTACGGTAGACCCAGTTCCAGACCGATCTTACGCACTTCGTCTTTGAACAGCTCGCGCAGCGGTTCAACCAGGCCCATCTTCATCTCTTTCGGCAGGCCGCCCACGTTGTGGTGAGATTTGATGACGTGCGCTTTACCGGTAGCGGAAGCCGCAGACTCGATCACGTCCGGATAGATGGTGCCCTGCGCCAGCCACTTCACGTCGTCCAGCTTCAGCGCTTCTTCGTCGAACACTTCCACGAACACGCGACCGATGATCTTACGTTTTGCTTCCGGATCGTTCTCGCCTTTCAGCGCGTCCAGGAAGCGCTGCTCGCCTTCCACGTGAACGATGTTCAGACCGAAGTGGTCGCCAAACATGTCCATAACCTGCTGGGCTTCGTTCAGACGCAGCAGACCGTTGTCCACGAAGACGCAGGTCAGGTTTTTGCCGATGGCGCGGTGCAGCAGCATCGCGGTCACGGAGGAGTCCACGCCGCCGGAGAGGCCGAGGATCACTTTGTCATCGCCAACCTGCTGGCGGATACGCTCAACGGCGTCGTCGATAATTTTTGCCGGGGTCCACAGGGCTTCACACTGGCAGATGTCGCGCACGAAGCGCTCCAGCATGCGCATACCCTGACGGGTGTGGGTTACTTCCGGGTGGAACTGCACGCCGTAGAAGCGTTTTTCTTCGTTCGCCATGATGGCAAACGGGCAGCTTTCGGTGCTGGCAACGGTCACGAAGTCAGACGGGATAGCGGTGACTTTGTCGCCGTGGCTCATCCACACGTCCAGCAGCGGTTTGCCGTCTGCGGTCAGGGAGTCTTCGATACCGCGCACCAGCGCGCTGTCGTTAACCACTTCAACCTGCGCATAGCCGAACTCGCGCTCGCTGGAGCCTTCTACGTGGCCGCCCAGCTGCATGGCCATGGTCTGCATACCGTAGCAAACGCCGAATACCGGCACGCCAGCTTCGAATACGTACTGCGGCGCGCGCGGGCTGTTTTCTTCGGTGGTGCTTTCCGGGCCGCCGGACAGGATGATGCCGCTTGGATTGAATTCGCGAATCTGTGCTTCCGTGACATCCCACGCCCACAGCTCACAGTAAACGCCCAGTTCACGCACGCGACGCGCCACCAGCTGAGTGTACTGAGAACCAAAGTCCAGGATGAGAATGCGATGTTTATGAATGTTTTCCGTCATTGACGCTAATTCCGAGGCAAGTGAAACAAAAACAGAGCGCCCGGCAGAAGCCGGGCGCGGAAATTAATCAGGAGCCCAGACGGTAGTTCGGGGACTCTTTGGTGATCGTCACGTCGTGAACGTGGCTCTCCTGGATACCCGCACCGCTGATGCGTACGAATTCCGCTTTAGTACGCAGCAGGTCAATGGTACCACAGCCGGTCAGACCCATACAGGAGCGCAGGCCGCCCATCTGCTGGTGGATGATCTCTTTCAGACGGCCTTTATAGGCAACGCGACCTTCGATACCTTCCGGCACCAGTTTGTCAGCGGCATTATCGGTCTGGAAGTAACGGTCAGAGGAACCTTTGGACATCGCGCCCAGGGAGCCCATACCGCGGTAAGATTTGTAAGAACGGCCCTGGTAGAGTTCGATTTCACCCGGGGATTCTTCGGTACCGGCCAGCATGGAGCCTACCATCACCGCCGCTGCGCCCGCAGCGATCGCTTTCGCGATGTCGCCAGAGAAGCGGATACCGCCGTCAGCAATAACTGGAATACCGGTGCCTTCCAGCGCTTCAACCGCGTCAGACACCGCGGTGATCTGCGGAACGCCCACGCCGGTCACGATACGCGTGGTACAGATAGAGCCAGGACCGATACCCACTTTCACCGCGCTGCAGCCAGCGTCAGCCAGCGCACGAGCGCCTGCGCCAGTAGCTACGTTACCGCCGATGATCTGCAGGTCAGGGTATTTGGCACGGGTATCACGGATACGCTGCAGAACGCCTTCGGAGTGGCCGTGAGAGGAGTCAATCAGCAGGACGTCAACGCCCGCGGCAACCAGCGCGTCAACGCGCTCTTCGTTACCGGCACCTGCGCCAACCGCAGCGCCTACGCGCAGACGGCCATGCTCGTCTTTACAGGCGTTAGGCTTACGTTCTGCTTTCTGGAAATCTTTAACGGTGATCATACCGCGCAGGTGGAAGTTGCTGTCAACAACCAGCGCTTTTTCAACGCGTTTTTCGTGCATTTTTGCCAGCACCACGTCGCGGGTTTCACCTTCGCGAACGGTAACCAGACGCTCTTTTGGCGTCATGTACACGCTGACAGGCTGGTTCAGGTCAGTCACGAAACGCACGTCACGACCGGTGATGATGCCCACCAGCTCGTTCTCTTCGGTCACCACCGGGTAACCGGCGAAGCCGTTACGCTCGGTCAGGGCTTTCACTTCGTGCAGGGTGGTGGTTGGCAGAACGGTCTGTGGATCGGACACGATGCCGGATTCATGTTTCTTCACGCGGCGAACTTCTTCCGCCTGACGTTCGATAGACATGTTTTTGTGAATAAAGCCAATGCCACCTTCCTGTGCCAGGGCAATTGCCAGGCGCGCTTCAGTCACGGTGTCCATTGCCGCAGAGAGCATAGGAATGTTCAGGCGAATGGTTTTCGTCAACTGCGTGCTGAGATCGGCAGTATTCGGCAGAACGGTGGAATGAGCGGGAACGAGGAGGACGTCGTCAAACGTCAGTGCTTCTTTAGCGATACGTAGCATGGGCAATATCTCTGACCTGGGTGGTTAAATATTGCCGTGGCATTATACAGAGCGTAACCGATTGCATCTACACTTTTTTATAAAAAAGCTTGCGATTGCCTCTCAGCAGGTTACTATCGACTGAATAACTTGCTGATTTAGAATTTGATCCCGCTCACATGTTATCCTCTCAATCCCCCTCAATTTATACCGTCAGCCGCCTTAATCAGACGGTGCGTTTGCTGCTTGAGCAGGAAATGGGGCAGGTCTGGATCAGCGGTGAGATCTCTAACTTCACGCAGCCCTCCTCCGGACACTGGTATTTTACCTTAAAAGACGACACCGCCCAGGTGCGCTGCGCGATGTTCCGCAACAGCAACCGCCGCGTGACGTTCCGTCCACAGCACGGCCAGCAGGTTCTGGTGCGCGCCAATATCACCCTCTATGAGCCGCGCGGTGATTATCAGATTATCGTCGAGAGCATGCAGCCTGCGGGCGAAGGTCTGCTGCAGCAGAAGTACGAACAGTTAAAGGCTAAGCTCTCGGAAGAGGGACTTTTCGACCAGCAGTTCAAAAAGCCGCTGCCCTCGCCTGCCCACTGCGTGGGGGTCATCACCTCGAAAACCGGTGCGGCACTGCACGATATTTTGCACGTTCTGAAGCGTCGCGACCCTTCCCTCCCCGTCATTATCTACCCGACCGCCGTGCAGGGTGACGATGCGCCGGGGCAGATTGTGCGCGCCATTGCGCTGGCGAACGCGCGTCAGGAGTGCGACGTCTTAATCGTCGGACGCGGCGGCGGCTCGCTGGAAGACTTGTGGAGCTTTAACGACGAGCGCGTGGCGCGGGCAATCTTTGCCAGCCTTATCCCCGTGGTGAGCGCCGTCGGCCACGAAACGGACGTGACGATCGCCGATTTTGTCGCGGATCTCCGCGCGCCGACGCCGTCCGCGGCGGCAGAGGTGGTCAGCCGCAACCAGCTGGAGCTGCTGCGTCAGATCCAGAGCGGCCAGCAGCGTCTTGAAATGGCGATGGATTACTACCTCGCCAACCGGACCCGGCGCTTTACCCAGCTTCATCACCGTCTACAGCAGCAGCACCCGCAGCTGCGCCTGGCGCGTCAGCAGACCGTACTGGAGCGCCTGCGCCAGCGCATGAACGTGGCGGTGGACACCCAGATCAAGCGCGCGGTGTCGCGCCAGCAGCGCGTGACGCAGCGTCTGAACCAGCAGAACCCGCAGCCGAAAATTTATCGTGCGCACACGCGGATTCAGCAGCTTGAGTACCGCCTGGCGGAAACTCTCCGTGCGCGACTGAGCGCCACCCGGGAACGCTTTGGCAATGCGGTGACCCACCTTGAAGCGGTCAGCCCTCTCTCCACGCTGGCGCGCGGCTATAGCGTGACGACGGCAACGGACGGCAAGGTGCTGAAGCAAACCAAACAGGTGAGTACCGGTGATGTGCTGACGACGCGTCTGTCGGACGGCTGGGTAGAAAGCGAAGTGAAATCAATTAAACCGGTGAAAAAGACGCGTCAGCGTAAAACCGGATAATTCTTCGCCGGTTACTTACTATACTGCTGCTATTCCCTTTTTTAATAAGGAGAGCAGCATGCCCCATCTTCATAGCGTTATTCCCCCGTATATTCTTCGTCGTATTATCGAAAGCGGTTCCGAACCGCAGCAGCGCTGTGCCCGCCAGACCTTAACCCACGTCCAGACGCTGATGGCCCATATGCCGGGCAAACCCGCCGCGCCGCACGTGAATAAAGCCGGACAGCTGGAGCGTGATATCTACGACGCGAAGCAGACCCAGGAGCTGCCGGGTACGCAGGTGCGTTATGAAGGTCAGCCGTCGAACGGCGATGTGGCGGTAGACGAAGCGTACGAGTATTTGGGTATTACCCATGATTTCTTCTGGAAGGAATATCAGCGCGATTCGCTCGATAACAAAGGGCTTATTTTAACCGGCACCGTTCACTACGGTCGGGAATATCAGAACGCCTTCTGGAACGGTCAGCAGATGGTATTTGGCGACGGCGACGGGGAAATATTTAACCGCTTTACCATCGCCATAGACGTCGTGGCGCATGAGCTGAGCCACGGCGTGACCGAGACCGAAGCCGGGCTTATCTACTTTGAGCAGTCCGGCGCGCTGAACGAGTCGCTGTCGGACGTGTTTGGCTCGCTGGTGAAGCAGTACCGTCTGAAGCAAACCGCCGATAAAGCAGACTGGCTGATTGGTGAAGGGCTGCTGGCAAAAGGCATCAACGGCAAAGGGCTGCGCTCGATGTCTGAACCGGGCACCGCCTACAACGATCCGCTGCTCGGCAAAGACCCGCAGCCTGCACACATGAAGGATTTCATCAAAACGCGTGAGGATAACGGCGGCGTGCACCTGAACTCCGGCATCCCCAACCGGGCATTTTATCTGGCCGCGACGGCGATCGGCGGTTACGCCTGGGAAAAAGCGGGTTATGCCTGGTACGACACGGTTTGCGATCGCAATCTGGCGCAGGATGCGGATTTTGAGGCCTTCGCAAAACTGACGGTAGCACACGGAGAAAAACGCTCCGGCGGTGACGTTGGGGCGGCCATAAAACAAGCCTGGGAACAGGTGGGAGTGTTGTAAATGCAGGTTCCGGAACTGACGGATGACGCCGTGGTTGAGCTGGCCCGGGAAGGCGGCGTCGCTTATATTCCCAAGCTGAGCGGCCAGCGCACCATCGCGCTCTCCTCGCTCAATGAGGCGCAGCGCCAGCGCCTGGTCAGCATCCTGGAGCAGGCCTTTCCGCGCGGTCAGCCGCCGGGACAGGCCTCGTCACCCGGCAGCGGCGACCAGCGCTATTTCCGCATCCAGATTATCTGGACCGGGCAAAATCAGGCGCACTATGCCGATATCATCGTGCTGGTGCCGGAGCAGGAAGCACCCGAGTCGCTGGTCGAGCTGTGGCAGAAAGGCGAAGGCTGCGTGTGCGATTAACCTTCGGCCCGAACAAACTCCACGCGTTTTTTGGAGATAAGGCCGTGGCCTTTCTGGCAGAAATAATCCACCGCCCCGCAGGCTTTTAAGACCTGGAGTGGCTGATGGCACTCCGGGCAGCGGGCTTCAAGCGCAATATCCTTATTACAGCTCTCGCAGTGTGCCATCCCGTTCAGGGGCTCAAGCGGTGCCTGGCAATCCGGGCAGGTAATCGTCATGGTGACTCCTTAAAAGCATTCTGGTCTGCGATCATTTTACCACGTCGCGTTCAGTGCGGGCCACGCAGCTGTTGCTGCAAGGTCAGCAGCAGCTCAACTTCCTCGACTCGGCGACGCGTCGTGCGGCTCACCTCGTGCGGATCCCGTTCAAAAAGACTGTTGGTGCCCAGAATGTGCCCGGCAAGACAGTGCTCGTAGAGTGTCCCGGGGATATGCCAGCGCTGAATATCCTTACCCTCACTCAGCTCAAGCACATCCTCCGCGCCGCGCCGGTCGTGGCTGATGATGCGCCCGTCGCGCAAACAGAGCCGTAATCCTTTTTGCCCGCCCGCGGGTCCCGCGTATTTGTTAAGCCAGATATTCACCGGCACGCCGCTGATGCGGCCCTGGAGATGCGCCTCGCCCTCCGCCGTGGACAGGTCGCCTTTTGCGATAGCGCGGCCCAGGCGGTCTTTAGCCGTGACGACCTGCAGGGTCATATCATCACTTCCGCCCAGATAACGCACCGTTTCGCGCAGCATCGCCAGCACGTGCGTACCGATATCCAGGATTACGCCGTCCGGGTGGCGAAGCGTTCGGGTGTCCGGCTCGCCGGTGGCAAAGTTAAGCGCGATGGGTTCCCCTGCGGCGTTATATCCGCTTGGCTCCTGCAAAAAGCCGTCGATTTTGACGATGTCAGAGACGCTGCCAACCAACGACCGCTTTACCGTTTCGATGCGCGCCATCCAGTGATCGAGCGCCAGCACGCGGGAAGCAGCGTCGGGGTTTACCAGCAGCGCGTTGAGCATTTTGATTTGGGGAAGCGTGGCGACGATCGGTTTTTCAATCACAATCCGCGGAACGGCCGAGGCTATGGCCTGTTCCAGCACCTCGAGGTGGTGCAGCGATGCGGTGGTAATAAAGAGAGTATCAAGCGGTACGGCGAGAAGTTCCGTAAGCGAAGCGCAGCGCGTGACGCCTTCAGGCTGCCTGGTGGGGAGAACATCAAATCCAAAACAATGAACCGCGTGACCAAAAAGGCGACGTAACGCGGGCAGATACGCGGTTTCCACGACCGCACCAAGACCGACAAATCCTAACTGCATAGTTTCACCTCAGGGAATCGATGCCGGGGCATAACGCCTGCCCCGGCATTCTGAGGTTTATGAGGCGTTAGCTGCCGGTTTAGTCTGCGCATTTTCCAGCATGCGACGTACCGGAACAATGAGGACGATCAGTACCGCGGCACAAATCAGCAGCGCGACGGAGCAGCGCGCAAAGAGATTCGGCAGCATATCCAGCTGGTCGGCCTTCACGTGGCCGCCAATCAGACCCGCCGCCAGGTTACCCAGCGCGCTCGCACAGAACCACAGCCCCATCATCTGGCCGCGCATTCTCTCCGGCGCCAGCAGCGTCATGGTCGCCAGGCCAATCGGGCTGAGACACAGCTCGCCGAGCGTCAGCATCAGGATACTGCCCACCAGCCAGAACGGCGATACGCCCGCCCCACCGCTGCTCAGCACGTTCTGTGCCGCCAGCATCATCAGGCCAAAGCCCGCTGCGGCACACAGGATACCGATAACAAACTTGGTGATGCTGCTCGGACGAATGTTCATGCTCGCCAGCTTCGGCCACGCCCAGCTGAACACCGGTGCCAGCAGGATGATGAACAGGGCGTTGATTGACTGGAACCACACCGCCGGGATTTCGAAATCGCCGATCATGCGGTTAGTGTAGTCGTTGGCAAACAGGTTGAACGAGGTTGGCTTCTGCTCGAACGCGGACCAGAAGAACGCCGCGGAGATCAGCAGAATAAAGCAGACCAGCAGTCTGGCGCGCTCTTTACGGTTCAGTCCTGCAAAAACAAACAGATAAATAAAGTAGAGGGCAACGGATGCCGCAATCACGTAGACCAGCACGCTGGCTACCGCGACCGGGTTAATCACAATCACACCCTGCGCAATCAGCGTCACGATCGTTGCCACGCCTGCCGCCAGCGCCAGCAGCCAGGCGCCCACGCCGTTACGCTTCACCACCGGGCTGTTCCAGGTGGAGTCGAGGCCGACTTCGCCGTCATAGCGTTTCATTGCCGGAACGGCAAACACGCGGAAGATAATCAGCGCCACCAGCATCCCGATACCGCCAATACCAAAGCCCCAGTGCCAGCCGTGGGTTTTGATCAGCCAGCCGGAAATCAGCGGGGCAATGAACGAGCCCATGTTGATGCCCATATAGAACAGCGAGAAACCGCCGTCACGGCGCGCGTCGCCTTTTTTATACAGGGTACCGACCATTACCGAGATACAGGTCTTAAACAGCCCGGAGCCAAGCACGATGAACATCAGGCCGATAAAGAACAGGTTATTGCCCATGATGGCCGAGAGCGCAATCGACAGGTGACCGAGCGCAATCAGGATCGAACCGTACCAGACGGCTCTCTGCTGGCCGAGCCAGTTATCCGCCAGCCAGCCGCCCGGCAGCGCGGCCAGGTACATGGTGCCGGCAAAGATACCGACAATCGCCGAGGCGTTTTCACGCGCCAGGCCCATCCCGCCGTCATAGACGGTGGCGGCCATAAACAGGATCAGTAACGGACGAATGCCGTAAAACGAGAAACGCTCCCACATCTCGGTGAAGAACAGGGAACCGAGCGGATACGGATGGCCGAAGAACGTTCGGCTTTCTTTTTGATTAACAGAGGATTGCATAATTCTCCCGAAAGGTATGTCGTCGTGCTTGTAAACACCAGCAGGTACGCCGGCCAGTTACGTATCTGGCCGATTTTTTACATGCGGCGAAAAGTTGGTTAACCATTTGATAACCAGGCGCTAGTTTTGTCTAGTACCGGACCCTGGACTTTAAGATGAAAATTCGACGATTGTCTACTTTCTTAGATTTAAACTTGGTTAAAAGTGAATAGTGATTGACTTCACACAGAGAAAACCGGCGGTATGAATGGGCAAAAAAAAGCCCGCGATAGTCGCGGGCTTTCGTGCGTTCAGCAAAGCTTATTTGCTTTTCTTAATGTGCTTAATCAGACGTTTACGCTTGCGCATCTGGTTCGGCGTCAGGGTGTTGCGCTTGTTGGCGAACGGGTTTTCCCCTTCCTTGAACTGGATACGGATAGGCGTGCCCATCACGTCCAGCGACTTACGGAAGTAGTTCATCAGATAGCGCTTGTAGGAATCCGGCAGGTCTTTCACCTGGTTGCCGTGGATCACCACGATTGGCGGGTTATAACCACCGGCGTGGGCGTATTTCAGCTTCACGCGACGGCCGCGCACCAGCGGCGGCTGATGGTCTTCCGCAGCCATATTCATGATACGGGTCAGCATGGCGGTGCTCTGACGACGGGTGGAGCTGTCGTACGCTTCGCGCACGGATTCGAACAGGTTACCCACGCCGCTGCCGTGCAGCGCAGAGATGAAGTGTACGCGAGCAAAGTCGATAAAGCCCAGACGGAAGTCGAGGGTCTCTTTCACCTGCTCACGCACTTCATTGCTCAGGCCATCCCATTTGTTGACCACGATAACCAGTGAGCGCCCACTATTGAGGATAAAGCCGAGAAGAGAGAGGTCCTGATCGGAGATCCCTTCGCGCGCGTCGATAACCAGCAGCACGACGTTGGCATCTTCAATCGCCTGCAGGGTTTTGATAACGGAGAATTTTTCCACCACATCGGTGATTTTCCCGCGCTTACGCACCCCGGCGGTGTCGATGAGGACATACTCACGCTCATCGCGCTGCATCGGGATGTAGATACTGTCGCGGGTGGTGCCCGGCATATCGTAAACGACCACGCGCTCTTCACCCAGAATACGGTTAGTAAGTGTAGACTTACCTACGTTTGGACGGCCCACGATGGCCAGCTTGATCGGCAGATCCTGCGGGTTGAAGTCGTCTTCAGGCTCTTCTTCTTCGCCCGCTTCGCCGTCTTCAAACTGCGCCCAGTATTCCGCGTCTTCGTCCACCTCTTCCGGCGGGTTCACTTCGTCAACCCACGGCAGCAGAACGGTTTCCAGCAGGCTGGTGACGCCACGGCCATGCGATGCCGCGATAGGGTAGATCTCACCCAGACCCAGTGACCAGAAATCTGCGATGGCCTGATCGGCATCGATGCCGTCGGTTTTGTTCGCCACCAGGAAGGTTGGCTTTTCGCGTGAACGCAGGTGTTTAGCGATAGCGGAGTCCGCCGGCATCAGGCCAGCGCGCGCGTCCACCATGAACAACACCACGTCCGCTTCTTCAATCGCCAGCAGCGACTGTTCCGCCATGCGGGTTTCCACGCCGTCTTCTGTGCCGTCAATACCACCGGTATCAATACAGATGAACTCGCGTCCTTCCACCTCTGCACGACCGTACTTACGGTCACGCGTCAGCCCCGGGAAATCCGCAACCAGCGCATCACGGGTGCGTGTTAAACGGTTAAAAAGAGTGGATTTTCCAACGTTAGGGCGCCCGACAAGCGCGACCACAGGTACCATGTTTGAAGCCTCATAAAATTCAAAATAACGTCGCTTTCGCGGCGTTTTTAAAAATGTCAAAACGGCTCCTGAGTGAACAGGAGCCGTTTAGTATACTACAACCGCCGGGTAATTAACGCGTGATCGCGTACAGCGTGCCGTCTTTTGCCTGAATCAGCAGTTTGCCGTCGGCCACAACCGGGTCGGTCAGGAAACCGGAGCTGTCGACTTTTTGCTGCGCAACAAAGCGGCCGTTATCCGGATCGATCCAGTGCATATACCCTTCGCTGTCGCCCACAACCAGGCTACCGTTGTACAGCGCTGGCGCAGTCAGCAGACGGTGCAGCAGGTCGCTTTGCGTCCACAGCGTCACGCCGCCTTCGGTGCTCAGGGCCAGCAGACGGTCGTTCTGGTCAACCATATAGATACGGTTACCTTCAACGATGAAATCATTCACCGAGCCCAGCTCACGTTTCCACATGATCTGGCCGCTGCGCAGATCCAGCGCGGTCAGGTTGCCGTTGTAGGCCAGCGCGTAAACCACACCGTTAACGATGACCGGCGTTGTGTCCACGTCGCTCAGACGGTCAATTTCCGTTGAGCCAGTGGCCTGAGAGATACGCTGCTGCCAGATCATCTGGCCCTGCTGCATCAGTACGGCGCTTACGCGACCGTTGTCGCCGCCGACAATGGCAGCACCAAATGCGGTAGCCGGGGCAGATTCGCCACGCAGAGAGAGCGCAGGCATATCCAGGTTAACGGTCCATTTCACCAGGCCGTCCGCTTCGTTCAGCGCCTGCAGCTGGCCGTTGCTGGTATGAATCAGCACCAGGCCATCGCTCACCACCGGACGAGAGAGGGATTCCCCCGCCACGGTCGTTTGCCAGGCAATGGAACCGTCGCTGCTGTTCAGGGCATACACCTGCGCTTTTTCGCTGCCCACGTAGACGTGGCCACCGGCAACGGTCAGGCCGCCAGACAGCAGTGCAGGCTTACGGGAGAACCAGCCGTCTTTTTCCGCCAGGTTAACGGACCACACTTCTTTTCCGTCATCCGCGTTTACCGCTTTCACGGTACCTTTGCGATCGGCCGCATAGACAACGCTGTCTGCATACGCAGGATGAAGGTTGGAGTAGAAATCACCAATCCCATTGCCCACGGAGACATCCCACGCGGTGGATGGGGTAAACTGGTTTTCAACCGTCGGCAGTGGGGACATTTTCACAACGTCTTCTTCGCCACTGAACAGTGAACAACCACTCAATAACGTAACAGAAAGCAGTCCTGGCAGAAGTAATTTACGCAATTGCATCGGGTCCCTCTCAGACGGACAAATTATTTATTTTCATCTGCATCATTTCGCTCAGCGCAGGTGAGGCATTGCTCTCTACGCCAGCTTGCCACGCTTTACGCGCGCCCGCTTTGTCACCTTTGCTCAGCAGTGCTTCACCGCGCAGATCGGCAACGATGGCAGCAAAACCTTCGCCTTTGATGGTATCGAGCGTTTTCAGCGCATCGTCAGCTTTTTTCTGCTGAACCTGAATACGTGCCAGGCGCAGATTGATCACCGCTTTCAGATTTTCATCACTGGCAGCAGCAAGGCCCTGAGACAGCTGAGCAACGGCTTTATCCAGTTCGTTCTTATCAACGTACTGCTGAGCCACTTCCAGCGCAGCCAGTGCACCGTAGGTGTTTTTGTTGTCAGCCGCAAATTTTTCTGCCGCCGTCAGCGTTTGCGGCTGATCGGCACGAATTGCGCTCACGGTATTTTCATAGGACAGGGACGCGCCGCGCGCGGAATCCGCCTGATGATTGTTCCAGTAACGCCAGCCTACCAGCGCACCGACACCTAAAATAACCCCAACAACCAGCGCTTTGCCGTTTTCAGCAAAGAAGCGTTTAATCGCGTCGACCTGATCGTGTTCGTTCTCGTAAATTTCCACGCAGTCCTTCTCCTTAGCCCAATAGAGTGCGCAAGTGCGCCGCAACGCCGTCCTGCGTTACTGTTGTCTGCTCACCAGAGCGCAGGTCTTTCACCACCACTTCGCCGTTGGCCACTTCGGACTCACCCAGCACCAGTGCGATACTTGCGCCCCACTTATCGGCACGAGCAAACTGTTTTTTGAAGTTGCCGCCGCCATGGTTGGTCATCAGCTTAACGCCCGGCAGCGCATCGCGCACGCGTTCGGCAAGCTGCATCGCCGCAGACTGCGTTTCCGCACCTGAGGCCACCAGGTATATATCGACAACGGAATCTGCTTTAAATTCCGGATTAACTGCCTGAACCAGCAAAACAAGTCGCTCAAGACCCATCGCGAAGCCAACCGCAGGCGCAGCGCGACCGCCAAGTTGCTCAACCAGACCGTCGTAACGGCCGCCCGCGCACACGGTGCCCTGAGAGCCGAGGCTGGTGGTGACCCACTCAAACACGGTACGGTTGTAGTAGTCCAGACCGCGCACCAGACGCTGGTTTACGGTGTAGGCGATGCCAGCCGCTTCAAGCAGCTTGCACAGGCCCGCGAAGTGTTCGCGAGATTCTTCATCCAGGTAATCACCCAGCGCAGGCGCATCGTTCAGCAGTGCCTGAACATCGGCGTTTTTGGAATCCAGAACGCGCAGCGGGTTGCTGTACATGCGACGTTTGCAGTCTTCGTCCAGTTTCTCTTTATGCTGTTCCAGGAACGCCACCAGCGCATCGCGGTAGTTCGCACGCGCTTCCAGAGAACCGATAGAGTTCAGCTCGAGGGAAACGTGATCGGCGATACCGAGCGCACGCCACCAGCGGGCGGTCAGCATAATCAGTTCAGCGTCGATGTCCGGGCCCTGCAGGCCAAAGACTTCCACACCCAGCTGATTGAACTGGCGATAACGCCCTTTCTGCGGACGTTCGTGGCGGAACATCGGGCCGATATACCACAGACGCTGCTCCTGATTGTACAGAAGACCATGTTCGATGCCGGCGCGTACGCAGCCCGCCGTCCCTTCCGGACGCAGGGTCAGGCTGTCGCCGTTGCGGTCCTCAAAGGTGTACATCTCTTTTTCAACCACGTCGGTCACTTCACCGATCGCGCGTTTGAATAACGGGGTCTGCTCTACAATCGGCAAACGAATTTCGCTGTAACCGTAGCTGCCGAGCACCTGCTTCAGCGTGCCTTCAATGCGCTGCCAGATGGCGGTTTCGCCAGGCAGATAATCGTTCATGCCGCGGATGGCTTGAATGTTTTTTGCCACGTTTATTCTCTTTCTATATACAAAAAAAACCCAAAGAATGGGTTCAATCATACATGGGAAGCTCACGGCTTCCCATCACGTTATTTTTCAACCTGCTGAACGTTGATACGCTGTGTCTCGTCCATCATGGCGGCTTTGGCGCGGATGCGGGCTTCAAGCTGGTCGATCATGTCGCTATTATCCAGACGATCTTTTCGAACGCCATCTTCATAGAGACCACTTTTCTTGTTACCGCCGGTCACGCCCAGGGTTGACACCAGGGCTTCACCCGGACCGTTCACCACGCAGCCGATGATGGAGACGTCCATCGGGGTGATAATGTCTTCCAGACGTTGCTCCAGGGCATTCACCGTACCGATCACATCGAACTCCTGACGTGAACAGGTTGGGCAGGCAATGAAGTTGATCCCACGCGCGCGAATACGCAGTGATTTCAGGATATCGAAGCCGACCTTGATCTCTTCGACAGGATCCGCCGCCAGCGAGACGCGCAGGGTGTCACCGATCCCTTCAGAGAGCAGCAGCCCCAGACCGATCGCGGATTTTACCGAGCCGCTACGCAGGCCGCCCGCTTCGGTGATCCCGAGGTGCAGAGGCTGATCGATCTGCCTTGCCAGCAGGCGATAAGATTCTACGGCCAGGAACACGTCGGACGCTTTTACGCTGACTTTGAACTGATCGAAGTTAAGGCGATCGAGATGATCGACGTGACGCATCGCGGATTCGAGCAGCGCCTGCGGCGTAGGCTCACCGTATTTTTCCTGCAGATCTTTTTCCAGGGAACCGGCGTTAACGCCGATACGGATAGGAATATTTTTATCGCGGGCGCAGTCCACGACCATGCGGATACGCTCTTCGTTACCGATGTTGCCCGGGTTAATACGCAGGCAATCGACGCCGTACTCGGCCACTTTCAGTGCGATGCGGTAGTCGAAGTGAATATCCGCCACCAGCGGAACGCTGACCTGCTGTTTGATCAGTTTGAACGCCTCAGCCGCATCCATGGTCGGGACGGAGACGCGAACAATATCCGCGCCGACACGTTCTAATGCTTTGATTTGATTGACCGTCGCTTCCACATCGGTGGTGCGCGTATTGGTCATCGACTGAACGGCGATAGGTGCCCCATCGCCGATTGGCACATTCCCAACGTAAATCCGTTTCGATTTTCTACGTTGAATCGGAGCCTGGTTATGCATGAAAAATCTCCCGCGTTGCCCGTCTGTTACTGTGCTGCTGATTGTTCGGCATTAACGGTAAGACGTGCAACCTGGTTAGTTCTGATAAAGCGGCTCAGGTCGACAGGTTTTCCTTGATACTGGATCTGTACCGCTGCCGGAGCGCCGATTTTAAGTTTATAAGGCGCCTGGCCCGTTAGGTTTAACGTGCCATCTTTGCGCTGCAGGCCGCTGAACAGTTTTTTACCTGTCGCGTCAGTCACTTCCAGCCAGCAGTCGGCGCTGAAGTTCATTACCAGCGCGTTAGGATCGGCTGCGGGTGTCGCCGTACCCGCCGGGCTGGTTGGCAGAGACGCTGCGGTATTGTCTGCAGGCTGAGTAGCCGCAGGCGCGTTCGCCGCAGTATCAACATTCGCCTGAGAAGGGGCAACCACCGCGTTTTGATCCTGAGCCTGAGGCGCAGCGGTGTTAGCCGTTGCTGCCGGAGCCTGCGCAGCATTGGTCGCTGTCGCATCTGGCGCTGCGGTCTGTGGCTCGCTGGAAGTCGCTGCACCGTCGGTATTCAGCGGCACGCTCTGGGCGTTATCCGTTCCGGCCTGGTTGAGTTCGGCGGAGGATTGATCGGCCATAGTGGTGATCTCTTCCTGCTGCGCCTTGTGGTTTTGCCACCACCACGCACCGGTCAGACCGACCACCACAAACAGCACCAGCCAGGTAAAGCTCATCAGCCAGCCATCACGTTTTTTACGACGTTTCCCCAGGGAGAAGGTCTGCATCGGCGCAACTTTTGCTGCACGGACCGGCGCCTGCTTCTCCATCATTGGCAGTAATTCGTTTTCGGGGATGTGCACCAGTTTTGCGTAAGAGCGGATATAACCGCGCAAGAACGTTGAAGCCAGATCGGCGGGTGCCTTATCTTCTTCAATATCGCGAACCGTGGAAACCTTCAGGCACAAGCGTTCTGCGACGGCTTGCTGGCTGAGTCCGAGTTGTTCACGGGCGTTGCGAAGACGAACGCCAGTGGAGAGTGCTTCATGTTGGTCGTGAGTGGCTTCAGTATTCATTCGCTACAACTACTGGTACGTGAAAAAAAGGGTTCAGGCGCCGGTGAGTCACAATGCCACCCGCACCGCGAAACTTCTGGTCAGTTAACCTTGAACACAGAGTATAAGACTGTCAGCCCGGAGATGACAGTACAGCCCTGCCCGTACGGCTAAACTGTTGTTACGTCGTTACATACTGCCCGAAAGTCGGATGAAACGCACCGTAATTATTGATCAGTCTTCACGAATCTGACTGATTATTCAGTAAGGTTATGTCTCACGGCGCAGATAATGCGCCGTGAGTGCATAATAATCAAACAGCTTTAACCGCGATCGTCTCGCCCTGCATGCGTTTACGCAGGGTACGCTTGGTACGGTCAATAACATCACCAGCCAGCTGTCCACATGCGGCATCAATATCATCACCACGCGTTTTACGCACGATGGTGGTGAAACCATACTCCATCAGCACCTTGGAGAAACGGTCGATACGGCTGTTCGAGCTACGGCCATACGGCGCGCCCGGGAACGGGTTCCACGGGATCAGGTTGATTTTACATGGCGTATCTTTCAGCAGTTCAGCCAGCTGATGCGCATGTTCGGTACCGTCGTTGACGTGGTCCAGCATCACGTACTCGATGGTGACGCGACCCTGGTTGGCGTTGGATTTCTCCAGATAGCGACGTACGGCAGCGAGGAAGGTTTCGATATTGTACTTTTTGTTGATTGGCACAATTTCGTCACGAATTTCATCGTTTGGCGCGTGCAGGGAGATCGCCAGCGCGACGTCAATCATATCGCCGAGCTTGTCCAGCGCAGGCACAACGCCTGAGGTCGACAGCGTGACGCGACGCTTGGACAGACCAAAGCCGAAGTCATCCAGCATGATTTCCATCGCCGGAACGACGTTGGTCAGGTTCAGCAGCGGCTCACCCATCCCCATCATCACCACGTTGGTGATTGGGCGAGTGCCGGTCACTTTTGCCGCGCCTACGATTTTCGCAGCACGCCAGACCTGGCCGATAATTTCTGAAACACGCAGGTTACGGTTAAAGCCTTGCTGCGCGGTTGAGCAGAATTTGCACTCCAGCGCACAGCCCACCTGAGAGGAGACGCACAGCGTCGCGCGATCTTCTTCCGGAATGTAGACGGTTTCAACGCGCTGATCGCCCACCGCAATCGCCCATTTGATGGTGCCATCCGCGGAGCGCTGCTCTTCCACCACTTCCGGGGCGCGGATTTCAGCCACTTCTTTGAGCTTATTGCGCAGGACCTTGTTGATGTCAGTCATGTCATCAAAATTGTCGCTGCAGTAATGGTACATCCACTTCATGACCTGATCGGCACGAAACGGCTTTTCGCCCATCTCTTTGAAGAACTCGCGCATCTGCTGACGGTTCAGATCCAGCAGGTTGATTTTTCCATTTTTATTGGGAACCGCAGGAATGGCGACTTCGGAGGTATTCACTAATTCAGACATAATATTTACCGGCCTCGTTGTTACACGTTATGGCCCATGGAGGGTTGAATAGAAACGCCCCGGAAAGCGGTCTGCTCGTCCGGGGCGTTGCATTGTACAAAGTCTGGCGCAGGGATGCCACGTCTGGACGCGGCATTTACGAAAATAATGTGTAAACGAAACCGTTAAATTAACGGGTACGTGGACACACTTCGCCTTCTGCGAAGAAGAAAGCGATTTCGCGTGCAGCAGATTCAACAGAGTCAGAACCGTGGGTACCGTTCTCGGTGAAGCTGTCAGCGTAGTCAGCGCGCAGAGTACCTGCCAGCGCGTTGTCCGGGTTGGTTGCGCCCAGCAGGTCGCGGTGACGCTGTACGGCGTTTTCGCCTTCCAGTACGGATACCACGATTGGACCGGAGGTCATGAACTCCACCAGGCCGTCAAAGAATGGGCGACCTTCGTGCTCAGCGTAGAAGCCGCGCGCCTGCTCAACGGTCAGGTGCAGCATTTTGGTACCAACAATTTTGAACCCTGCAGATTCAAAGCGAGCGAAGATGCTGCCAATAACGTTTTTTGCCACCGCGTTTGGTTTGATGATGGAAAAAGTACGTTCAATAGCCATGATAACCTCTGTCAATGTTCTGTTGTTTTGCATACCTGAGTATGGTGTGGCGCGGATTATAAAGAGCTATAGCGCTATTGCCTATGGTTCTGCATAACATTTTTTTAAAATGAGACGAAGATTAGCAACAGTCCGGGTTTCGCATATCGTGTTGATGGTGAAAACAGAGCGGACACTGCTTTTCATCAGGCGTAAATGACCAGAAATGACGGTGGCACTTCAGGCAAACGGCTTCATATGCCAGTATGGCCACGTTTTTCGCTGTTCCTTCTGTTCGCGTCACTTTTATCGCCGCATGCTGGCATACCGCTTCGCAGCCACCGCAACCGGTACAACGTCCGGTTTCGACGACCAGTTCAGCGTTCTCAAACCGAATCGCGTTTTCCGTACAACTCCGCCAGCACGCGCCGCACAATACGCACGTTCCGGCGTCGAGAGCTATCTCTGCCTCACTAACCCCAGAAAACGCTCTGCGCAGTTCACGCTGACCGGGCACGACGCTACAGGTCCGGACATCCTCACGGGGAACGTGCATCAGCGCACGGCGGGCGATATTAACCTCGTTGACGGGTAAAAGTTTAAACGCCCATGCCGCTTCACCACGTCGACGAAGCACAAGATTAAGCCGGGCAATCGCCAGCAGCCAGTCAGGATACTGCTCCACGTCGATACTGATAAAACGAACATGGTGCTGTGCATGCCAGAGCAGCAGTTCATTTACATCCGGCGCACGTTCAATAAAAGGCCCGACAAGCGTATCGCCACACAAAAAGCGTTTTCGCGGCGTGATGCCGGTGATGGCCTCAGTGGGGCAAACAAACAGGCAGTCACCGCATTCAATACAGCGGTTCTCATCAACCGAGATATCTGCGTCCGTAAAAGAAAAAGCCTGCACGGGACAAACGTCAGCGCAGGCACAACAGGAAGCATGGCGAAAACGGCGACGGACGCACGCATGCGTCACGTCCATCGCCGGGCCAAACGTCAATCTGCCCATCAGCCAATACTGAAGAAAACGAAGCGCAGCATCAGCTCACCCGCAATCAGCAAGGCGCTGCCCAGCAGCATTGTGCCTCGCGCCGCTTTTAACCCGCCTGCAGCAAAGCACAGCATACCCACGACAGACACACACCAGCTCAGCAGATGCACGGTGCGCAGTTGTTGCAGCATCTGTAACGGCGCATGAGGGAACGTCACCACGGTGTTGTCCATAGCCGAGATGTCGGCCAGCCAGACGGGCTGCATCACCAGACGCACAAGCACCAGCAGCGTGATAATGACCACCGCCGCACGCAGAGTAGCCCGGGAACGCATCCCAACCGCCATGCAGGCTGAACCAATAATACCCACCGAGCCGATAAACAGCACCAGCGTGTTGATATGCTGCCACGTCACCACGGACGCATGCATGTAGATCTGCGCCATGCAGAACACATCCACCAGCCCGACAAGGCCCGCCGCCGCCAGAAGCAGCTTCCAGCCTGGCTTTTTGGCGAACATCAGCAGCGTCGCGAGACCCAGCGCCGCCAGGTAAAGGCTGGCAAAGATAATCTCACGGCTCAGCCAGGAGCTGGAGACATGGCGCAGCGCGTTGAGAGCATTGAGCGGATAGCCCATGTGCAGCGCCGAGGCGAGCAATCCGAGGCTTGCGAGCACAAACGCCCCGGCAGCAGGCAGAAGCGCGCTACGCTGCGAAGCATGCGCCCCCCCGAACGCCAGCCAGAGCGTCACGCCTACCGAGCCCTGCAGGAACAGCGTAAAAATCAGCAGCGGTAACTCATGCATGGCGTTTGCCCTCTTTCTCTGCACCCTGATGCGCTTTGATCACCAGATTCGGTTTTGTGATGGAAGAATCAGGCAAGCCTTTCACGTCACAGACCGCACCATACTTCGCCCGCAGTTCATCAATCGGCCCGAATTTAATCGCTTCGAGTGGACAGGTTGCCACACAGACGGGCTGCTCCCCCTTCGCCTGGAGATCCACGCAGAAATCGCATTTTGACATTTGCCCGGTCTGCTCGTTGAGCTGTGGTGCGCCGTAAGGGCATGACCACGCACAGTAGCCGCAGCCGACGCACTTATCTGTATCAACGCGCACAATGCCGTCTCCCGGACGCTTGTGCATCGCCGTGGTCGGACAGTTTTTAGTGCAGATGGGGTCTGCACAGTGGTTACAGGAAATAGAGAGCGTGTAGGCAAACACATTGTTGCTGACGCCGCCCTGCCCGGTGGGGATGAAATTCCCGCCGTTGACTTCGTACACGCGACGGAAACGACGTCCGACCTCAAGGTTGTTTTTATCTTTGCATGCCACCTGGCAGGCTTTACACCCTGAGCAGCGTGAAGAGTCGATATAAAAGCCCAGCTGTTTGTCGCTCACCGGCGCGTAGTGTTTAAACTGACTCATGCTTTTGCCACCTCCACCAGCATGGTTTGATGTGAATTCCCTTTCGCAAGCGCGGTAATACGAGCCGAACTGAGCACGTTCGCGCAGCCGCCTTTATCAATGCCCTTCTCATCCGGCTGCCACCAGGCACCTGCCTGCATGGCTACCACCCCAGGAATGATGCGCGGCGTAACCTCCGCCGGGATCTCACAAATGCCGCGTGCGTTATGGATACGCACGGTATCTCCCTGCGCAATACCGCGCTTCTGCGCGTCCTGAGGGTTAATCCACAGCTTTTGCTGCTGCGCCTCAATCAGCCACGGGTTGGCGTACTGGGTTGAGTTAGCGCGGTTTTTCCCTTTCCAGGTGATCAGCTGCAGCGGGAAGGTTTTTGCCAGTTCGTCTTCCGGCCCTTCGTGGGCAGGCACGTAGTGCGACAGCGCCGGAATTTCCGGGTGCTGCATGTCGTACAGACGCTTTGAGAAGATCTCAATTTTCCCGGACGGCGTCGGGAACGGATGATTTTGCGGGTCGCGAATATTGTCTTCAAAGGCGACAAACGGCGCGCTTTTGAAGAGATGCTGACGCGTCTTTTGCAGCGTCGCGAAGTCTGGCAGGTTTTCCTCCGGCATCGACAGCTTTGTCTGCTCCCAGATGTGCTCAATCCACGCCTTTTCGTCACGCCCTTCGCTGAATGCCGGTTCGACGCCAAGCTTAGCAGCGACCTCCCGCAGCCAGTCGTAGTCTGAACGGCGCTCAAATTCAGGCTCAATCAGCTTTTCCGACAGGATCAGATAGCTTGCGGTACCCCAGGTTTCGCCGATATTCCAGCGTTCCATAAAGCTGGTTTCCGGCAGGAGAAGATCGGCGTATCGGGCGCTCGGCGTCATAAACAGATCGCTCGCGACGATAAACTGGATTTTCGACTCGTCTTCCAGCACGCGGGTTGCCTGATGAAGATCCGGGTTCTGGTTAGCCAGATAATTGCCCGCCAGCGAGAAGAGGATGCGGATATTGCTGTCCAGCTTTTCGGCATCCTTCAGGCCGACGTCCGCAGTGACCTTAGAGGCATCGTCGGCGGCCTGCACCCAGTTCATCACCGATATTTTGGCTTTCACCGGGTTATCCGGCATCTCCGGGCCTGCGGCAAATTTACGGTTAGCACAGCCGCCATAGCCAGCCGCCCAGCCGCCTTTCACCCCAACGTTACCCGTCAGCGTGGCCAGTATCGTTGAGCCGCGCGCGGTGCGCTCGCCGCAGTTATGGCGCTGCGGTCCCCAGCCCTGGATCAGCGCGGCGGGTTTGGTGGTTGCGTAGTCGCGCGCCAGCTGACGAATGGTCTGCGCAGGCACGTGGGTGATCTTCTCTGCCCACTCAGGCGTTTTTGCGACGCCATCTTTTGCCCCGTTCAGGTAAGCCATCAGGGATTCATTGGCCGGAACGCCTTCCGGCATAGCGTCTTCATCAAAGCCCAGGGTATAGCGCAGAATAAAGTCGCGATCGTGCAAGTTCTCCGTGACGATCACGTACATCATGGCGTCCATCAGGGCGTTATCGGTTGTTGGCAGCAGCGGGATCCACTGGTCAGCAAGGGAGGACACCGTATCTGAATAGCGCGGATCGACAACGATGAAGCGGGTGCCGTTTTGCTTCATCTTCTGGAAGAAGTAGTTGCTGTGACCAAAAATCGTTTCCGTCGGGTTATGTCCCCAGAGGATGACCAGCTTGGTGTCCAGCAGCGTGTCCAGCGAGCTGCCGCTGGCGGCGGTGCCGTAGGTATAGGGCGTTGCCGCTGCGGTGTTGCCCATACTGACCGAGTGATAGCTTTCGAGATACCCACCCGTTAAATTAAGCAGACGACGAACCATTTTATCGCCGGAGAACGTTCCTCCCGAAACTGCGGTGCCAACATGCACATAGCGCGAAGCAGCACCGTATTTTTGCGTAATGGTTTTTAATTGATTCGCAATAAGCGTTGTGGCTTCATCCCAGGTAATACGTTCGAATTTTCCTTCGCCACGTTTACCCACGCGTTTCATTGGATATTTAAGCCGATCGGGATGATAAACAAATTTCCGATACGCGCGTCCACGAACGCAGGCGCGCATCACCGGCATTTGAGGATCCAGTTCATCATCCGGACGCGTAGAGATGCGTGTGACCACGCCGTCGCTGACGTGCGCCCGAATATCGCATTTCCCGCCACAGTCAAAAGTGCTGCAGGTTTGAATGACTTTTTCTTCGGGTTCGTTCACTGCCGCAGGCATTGTCGCCGCCTGCGCTTTTCCGCCTTTTACCACAAACGGCAGAGCGGCAAGCGCGGACCCGGCCTGAATAAAGTGACGCCGGGAGAGAGCGGGATTAAGACTCTCTCTCAGTTTCTTATTTTTTTTCATTGCTCGTTCCTTCAAATAAAAACGCATTCTCGTTTTTTTGCAGAACCGAACATTGATAATTATCAAGCTAACCCTTCTGGATTATTTTAATAAGCCATTTCGAAATTCACCGTCGCTATTTGGCCGGTTTCATCCATTACCATTAATTGATATTCACCCGGCAAATATAATTTCAGTGAATATTTATATTCATGCCCCTCTAAAGGCTCGCCATTTAAAAACCACCATCGCTGCCCTTCTCCACCGCTGGTTGAGAGAGAAAGCGTTATAGTTGTCTCACCCGGAAGACGCTTGATGACGGCCCCCTCTCTGACCCCTGACAGCATAAGCGGCGCGATATTGCTGTTATCCAGAGGCGGGCAAACTGTTGATGCTGCCGGGAGACGCGCAGCTCTTTTTTCCGCAGCGGGCAGCCACGGCTCCAGCGGCAGCGGCCAGACATCCAGGACTTTTTCAGTAGCATCCGGACAATCTGCGGCCACGCGTTTGCCGGTTTTATCCAGCCAGACCGGGAAACGAATGCCGCGTATGCCCTCCTGTTCAGGGAGAAGCAGCGTGGGCGGCTCACTCCCTTCCAGCAGCCAGGTCGACAGGCGACGTCGACAGTTTTCACTGCCTTCCGGTAGCGACTGGCCGCCCGGCCAGCAGATCACGCCCCGCCCGACGCTCTCCGGACGCGGATCGCGCGGCAGGCGGGCTTCGTCTACCGTTGAACGTGACTGAAGCAGATTATTGACCTGGTTTAACAGCGGAACCGCGCTGGCAAATCCAAACTGTCCCGCCACGGGCGTGCCGTCCGGTCGTCCGGTCCAGATGCCTATCACATAACGGGCATTCAGACCGATGGCCCAGGCATCACGGTACCCGTAGCTGGTGCCGGTTTTCCACGCCAGCGGCGCAACCTGCGGCAGCGCATTATCCGGCAGCGGCTGCGCTTCATTGGCCAGAATACGGCGAATAATCCACGCCGAGCCTGGCGATAACAGCGGGCGTTCAGTCAGCGGATCGCCCGGCTGTAACCGCAGCCTTCCCGCCTTACCGTGTCGGGCAAAGGCACTATAGGCCGCAGCGATATCTGCCAGCCGCGCGCCCGCCCCGCCGAGGATCAGAGACAGATTCGGCTGTGCCCCCGCAGGCAGGATCAGCGGCAAGCCTGCGTTGCTTAGCATCCCGGCAAATCGTTTTGGTCCGTAGGCTTCCAGCACCTGAACGGCCGGCAGGTTGAGGGAGCGGACCAGCGCTTCACTCATGCTGACCGGCCCATGGAACCCGCTGTCAAAATTCCCGGGACGATAATCACCGGTTTTTCTTGGCACATCCTGAAGCAGCGAGGCGGGATGGATCAGGCCATCATCCAGCGCCATGCCGTAGATAAAGGGTTTTAACACCGATCCCGGGGATCGGATCGCATTGACCATATCCACATGGCTAAAACGCGTGTCATCGTTGATATCCACCGATCCAACCCAACCGCGCACTTTCATATCGGTATGATCGACCACGATCATCGCCAGCGAGCTGCGGGCCGGCAGACGCGATTTCCAGTTCATCGCCAGCTCTTCCAGCTGCCGCTGCAGTCCGGCATCCAGCGTGGTGACAATTTTCGTGTCACGACTTTTGCCGAGCATCATCCGAGCAAAGAGCGGCGCCAGCTGCGGCATCTGCCGGGGCGCCAGCCATACTGATTCTTCACGGGACTCTTTGACCTGCTTTGCGGACCAGACGCCCTGCGTCGCCATGCGGTCGAGCACTTTATTGCGCGCCGCTTCGGCCCGTTCAGGCCAGCGGTCCGGGCGTAATCGACTCGGCGCCTGCGGCAGCACCGCCAGCAGCGCCGCGTCGGAATAGCTGAGCTGCGACGGCGGCTTGCCCAGATACGTCCAGCTTGCCGCTCCCACGCCCTGCAGCGTACCGCCAAAGGGGGCGCGATTGAGATAGAGCGTCAGGATTTCGCGTTTGGAAAGATGCCACTCCAGCTGCATGGCACGCCAGAGCTGGCGAATTTTGCCGCCAAAGGTGCGCGGATGCGGGTCCAGCAGTCGCGCGACCTGCATGGTGAGCGTGCTTCCGCCAGAGATGACTTTCCCGGAACTGAGATCCTGCCAGGCGGCGCGCAGGACAGAGAGTGGGTTTACGCCGGGGTGATCCCAGAACCAGCGATCTTCGTACTGGATCAGCGCCTCAAGATAACGGGGAGAGACCTCTTCGATCGTCACCGGATAGCGCCAGATCCCGTCGCTATCGGCAAAACGCCAGAGCGGCGTGCCCTTCTCATCCACCACCACCCGCGCGGGGTTAACCTCTTTCAGCGGCAACGGCCACAGGCGGTCGGCAGCGATAATCAGCCCCCCTAAAATGAGAAGCGCTCCCGCCAGCCACAGCCAGCGGGAGCGTGTCAGACGTGCCATTCGCATATTACGGAACAACAATCAGCGGGCCGCTGGCCGCACCCGTTGCCCGCCACTGCGGCACATACATAGACTCGACCATCGGCACCGGGACCTGGTAGGTTCCCGGCGTCACGGCGCGCGCCAGATAAACCAGCGTGACCGGCTGACCTTCATTTACCGGCACGGCCGCCACAAAGCGATCGTCACGGAACTCCATATGCTGAATGTCCGCCTGCTGCATCTGGCTGAGCAGGTTCTGCACCTCACTGCCGCTGTCCTGCAGGCTGGCGCTGCTGCTTGCCAGGTTCTGGTTTTCCAGCTCCAGCCCCGCAGGCAGGAGATCTACCACCAGCGCGTCCGGCACGTTCTGGCTGGCTTTAACTTCCAGCCACACCAGCACCAACTCGCCGCTCTTCAGCGAAGAGAGTGATTTCGTACTGCCGTCGGTTGCCAGGATATGACGTTCGACCTGCAACACGTTCGTGCTCGGCTGAGGGGCATATTCCGGATAGCCGGTGCTGTCCAAACGTACCCAGAGCGGTGTCGTTCCGGTATTGGTTACCTGCAGCGCGCCAAGCTGGTCGCCGCTCACGTTTTGTACCTGCGCTTTATCGCCACCTGATGCGGAATCTGACAGGGAGGTTTTCGCCTGCCATGCACCGGACAGAGTTTGCAGCGAACGTCCGGCCAGGAACAGCGCGTTGCTCTCCTGAGTGGACAACCAGCGCTGGCTGAAGGCCTGTTCAGACAGGGCATTCAGCAGCGTATTTTGCGCATCCGGCAGCAGTTTGTACTCCTCCAGCAGGGAGAGCATCAGCGCGTCATCGCGAAGCTGGCTGCCGTAATCGGCCATCCAGGTTTTGCTGTCGTTGCGCGGCGTTTTGAGCGCCAGATCCAGCGCCTGCTGGCTGCGCGGGGCATCGCCCATCAGCCTGAGCGCCATGCCCAGCTGCATCAGCGGCAGGCCGGACGCCGCCTGAGCGTGACGATCCCAGATTTCACGCAGCGCGCCCAGCGGCGCTTTTTGCTGACGAGCCAGCACCAGCGCGGCATAGGCCTGAACGGCGAATTTACTGGCCTGAGTATCATCGCTATAGCGAATGGACATCATGCCCGGGTCCTGCAGGTAGCGCAGCAGACGGCTATTGGCGTTATTCACCGCATCGGCAGGCACGCTATAGCCCTGCTCGCCCGCCCGCACCAGGAGGTCGGTCACGTAGGCCGTCAGCCAGTACTCTTCCGGACCGTTTTTATCCCACAGCGCGAACCCACCGTCTTCACGCTGCATCTGCAGCAGACGGGAAATACCGATATCAATGGCGGCACGGCGTTTATCGTCCGTATCACCTTTGATACCAAGCGCCGTCAGCTGCGCCGCGTTGGTGTAGAGCGACGGGAACAGGCCGCTGGTGGTCTGCTCCAGGCAGCCATACGGATAGGCCTGCAGTTCGCGAATATAGCGCGCCAGGTTGAGCGGTGGTTTGCCGCTCAGCAGCAGTTGCCCCTGCAGGGTGGCAGGAGAGAAACCGTTACTGTGCTGCGCCGGTGCGGTCCAGGATTCGCCAGGGTTGAGCATGGCACCGGTATTCACCGTCTGTGCCGGGAATGCCGGACGCACGCCGATTTTCCAGCTCTTCTGCTGTGGTGCAAAGGTCTCGCCCGGAAGCTGCAGGCCGGTAACCTGTGCTGTTACCTCTCCGTCACCATCCCCCTCCAGCGCACGCACCGGAATAAACAGGGTGGTCCGCGCCCCCGGAGGCAGCTGAACCGGCTGCGGCTGTCCACCTTCCAGCGACAGTTTGCCTGTCGCGGTCAGGGCAACGTTCAGCGTTTGCGGCTGGTCGGTCAGGTTGGTGAGATCCAGCGTCAGGCGTGAGGTGTCTCCACTTGACAGGAAGCGCGGCGTGTTGAGCTCGGTAATAACCGGTGCGGCCACCACAACCTTGCTTTCGCTGCTGCCGAAATCGTCTTCCGTCCAGGCCTGCGCCATCAGACGCAGTTCGCCGTTGAAATCACCAATCGGCAGCGTAATCGTGCCTTCCCCGTTGGCATCCAGCTTAACCGGCTGTGCCTGCTGGGCAATGATGGTGACGTGGTTCACCGGCGGTTTGCCGCCGCGCTTCAGTTCATCCCCATCGCCACCGAAGCGCAGCGCGGCCAGACGGCCCTGCCCTTCAATGACCTGGCCGTATATATCGTAGATATCCGCACCGTAACGCTTCTGGCCAAAGAAAGCCTGCCACGGATCCGGCGTGACGTAATCGGTAATGTTCAGCACGCCGCTGTCCACCGCCGAGACCAGCACGTTCACCTTCTGCGGCACGGCTCCCTCTTTCACGCTGGCTTTCACCTTCACCGAGAGCGTCTGATTTGGACGCATTTTCTGCGGGTTATCGAGCGCAATATTCAGACGGCGATTTTCATCGCCCATCGGCAGATGCAGCAGACCGACCGCGCGTTTCGGCGTGGCGGATTTGGATTTATCGCCCGGACGCACCACCAGCGTGCTGAGGTAAAGATCGTGACGTTTCCAGGCTTTATCCACCGGAATGGAGAGATCGAGACCGTTTGCCGGCACGTCGATCTCTTTCCACCACAGCGGCCCTTCGCTGGATTCGATCATCGCATAGCCCTTGCCTGCGGCCGGCGCGGCGATGTGCAATTGGATGGTGTCGCCTGGCTGATAAGCTGGCTTATCCAGTTTCAGCGTCACGCGGTCAGGGCGCGCGGCTCCGGTGCCGTCGCTGTTATCCTGCCAGCTGTAGCCTGCCCAGAAGCGCACGCTGCTCACCATATCATCAGGCGCTTTCACCTCCAGACGATAAGAGCCCCACTCTACCGGGAAGGTAACTTTACCCGTTTCATCGGCCTTAAGCGTCAGCGCCTGCTCGCCTTCGACCAGGTCTTTCTGATCGAACTGAGACTGCCAGCCTTCGCTCTCAGACCAGTTCCAGAAGTAGTCACGACGCTCGCGAATCAGTCGTACCTGTAATCCGGAAACGGCCTTTTTGGCTCCGCTGGCATCGGCATAAACGATGTCGAAGCTGGCGTTGCCGTTCTCATCAACAATCGGCTGGTTGACGGTCGTATCGGTGCGGTAGTCGTAAACGGCTTTACTGGCGAACTGAGGGCGAATACCCGGCAGCTCAGCCGCCGGCCAGATAGCCTGCTCAGCGCGACGCGTCACCGGACGACCACCTGATTCCAGCAGGCTGGCCTGCAGGATCAGCTGCAGCGGAGAGTGCACGTCTTTCCACTGGCTTTCGGTAGAAACCTGCCCACGCCCCTGCTCGTCCAGCGTAAGCTGAACTTCATCCAGGCTGCGGCTCAGGTTATCTTCGGCGATATCACCAAACTGGAAGCCCGGCAGCGCGGCCACCGCGTCACGCAGCGGACGCAGGAAGAGCTGGCCCTGCAGAGAGTTACCGTTGGCCGGTGCGCCATACAGGTAATAGCCGACCACGTTAAAGTCGACGTTATCCTGCGGTGAAACCGGCGTTTTTTGTCCACTCAGGTTGAGCGCCATGCGCTCTGGCATGAAGTCTTCGACGTGGAAGTCCCACAGGCGCTGCAGGTTATCGCCCGTGTTGGCGCGAATATGCCACATGCCGGTCTGCGCCCCGCTGTCCAGCGGGTAGTTGAATCGGTAGAGACCGTTTTCAGGCTGAACAACGATCGAGCGAGCCACCTGACCGTCAGGGCGCAGCACGTCAAGCTTCACGGGCTGATCGGGAAGCGGCTTACCGTCACTGTCGCGCAGCAGGCCGTTGAGGATCACCGTTTCACCCGGGCGATAGAGATCGCGTGGGCCAAACATGAAGAACTGCTTGCTGTAGCCCGGACTCCCGGCGATATCAAACTCCGCCAGGTCGAGGGCCGGCAGCTTGAGGTCAAGCAGCGTGGTCTGGCCGTCTTTACTGGCCAGAATCAGGGCAGCCTCTTTGTCGGTCTCAAGCTTTGCGTGGCCATCGCCGTCGCTTTTCGCTTCGGCAAGGGTCTGCCCTTTGTCATTCAGCAGGGTAACGGTAACCCCGGACTGCGCCGCACCGTTCTCCAGACTCTGGGTGAAGATGTCCAGGCGATTATGATAACGGTGAGCGGACAGGCCAATATCGCTTAAGGTAAAGAGCGTCGCGGCGTTGCTGTAGTTATAGTGCCCGGCCTGGTTCATGACCGCGATGTAAACGCCAGACTGCTGGAGCGGTTTAATATCCTTCAGGGGCAACAACAATTTTTCGCGCGTGTTGCGCGCCGGATTAAGATCGAAGCGACCGGTGTAAACCAGCTCCGCCATCTTTAGCAGGTTGTCGGATTCCCAGTTGGTGAGGGAGTTGCGGTATTCCCACTGGCTGACAAAAGAGGCCAGCGATTCCGGCTTCACGCGGTAGAAATTGACGTCCACGTTGTTGACGTTAAGCGCCATCACCGGCAACCCTTCCACCACCTTGCCCGGCAGCAGCGAGCCGCGGCTGGCAAACCCGACGGTAGGCTCGACGTCCCGGGTGGTGAGGGCTTTTTCATAATCAATGCCGAACGTCGCCTTGTTCAGCGCCTGCAGGCCCCGTTCAACGGTGACGACCAGGTTGCGGTTGGGCTCCAGATGGCGCAGGCGAAGCTCTTTCAGGTTAGGCGCAAGTTCCCACGCCCCGTCAACTTTGCCGCTTTTTTTGTCCACGACATGCACGGTTTTCGCGAAATCCTGATCGGGATTCAGCGGAACCGAGAATGTCACCACCAGCGTGGCGGCACCGTCGAGCTGAACTTCAGAGGCATCCAGCAGGGTCAGCGCTTTTCCCTGACTCTGGGCGGCTAGCTTAGCCAGCGTTTCAGCATTTGGCTTTTCCGCGGCTTTTGGTGTGGATGCGGTGGATGCCGCGGGAGCCGCAGCCTGAGGTTTATCGTCGCTGTTATCACAGCCGACAAGCGTAAACGTGGTAAGCAGCGCAAGAGAGAGCGCGGCTAAGCGAAACGGTTTCATCCTTTGTCCCTGGCCCAGAGGGGGCCTGTTGGTCGTCGTCCGGATAAGTATTATCCGCAAGTTTCATTAATTCAAAAAGTCCAATTTTAGAATCTGGAAAGCGCCTCGCAGAATGGCATCACGCCGCTACGCCGTGATGGAACCGCGATCACAGCCCTAAACGTCACATGTTACCTTTCACGTCATTTGTTTTTAAAACAAGAGGATAGCTGGATAAACACATCTGAAGACTGCTAGTTTTATGACCATGACGCACCCCGAGTGCGCGGTTCAAAAAGAGAGAAAGCCATGAAACGAGCCGTGAACGCCCTACAAAATTTCGGAAAATCATTGTACGGACCGGTGCTTATCTTACCGATCGTCGGTCTGTTTATCGCCTTTGGTAACGTGCTGGGTAACGGTAATCTCGCCGAGTACCTGCCGTTTCTCGGTCATCCGCTGATTCAGCATCTTGGTCAGTTGATCGCAAAATCTGCCGTGTCGGTGCTGGTTAACCTGGCGCTGGTGTTTGCCGTCGGTATTCCGATTGGCCTGGCAACGCGCGATAAAGGCTATGCCGCGCTGATTGGCCTGGTCACCTTTGTCGTATTCATCAACGCCATGAACGTCACGCTGCAGCTGCAGGGCGCGCTGGCGCCAGCGGCGCAGATGAAAGCGGCCGGACAGACGATGGTACTGGGCGTGCAGGTGCTGGAGATGGGGGTCTTTGCCGGGATACTGACCGGAGCGCTTTCCGGCTATCTGTACAACAAATACTCCGGCGTACAGTTTAACGGCGCGATGGCGATTTACTCCGGCCACTGTTTTGTCGCCATTGTGATGCTGCCTGTCTCCATGCTGCTCGGCGTGGTGATGAGCGAACTGTGGCCCTTTGCCCAGCACGGCATCAGCGCCCTGGCGCTGGCCATCAAAGGTTCCGGGCCGTTTGGCGTAGCCATCTACGGTTTCCTGGAACGCATTCTGGTCCCCACCGGCCTGCACCATCTGGTTTATACGCCGTTCCTCTATACCGAGCTGGGCGGCACGCAGGAGGTATGCGGCGCAACCTATCAGGGCGCGCGCAATATCTACTTTGCCGAGATGGCCTGCCCGGACGTGAAGCAGCTCAGCAGCACCGTGGTGTGGGACGCCCGCGGCATCAGCAAAATGTTTGGCCTGCCTGCCGCGGCGCTGGCGATGTATATGACCGCCAGGCCAGAGCGTAAAGCGGCGGCGAAAGCGATTCTGATCCCGGCGGCACTGACTTCGCTGCTGGTCGGTGTGACCGAGCCGATTGAGTTCTCCTTCCTGTTTGTCGCCCCGCTGCTGTTCGTGGTGCACGCGGTGCTGACCGGCATCGGCATGATGCTGTTCTCGCTGCTGGGCGTTCACGCCATCGGCGCCAACGGGATTATCGACTTCATCCTTTACAACCTGCCGCTCGGCACGGCCAAGTCCAACTGGCCGATGTACATCCTGGTCGGGCTGATCATGTTCGCCCTCTACTACGTGGTGTTCCGCTTCCTGATCCTGCGCTTCAACATGAAAACGCCGGGCCGCGAAGATGAGGACCAGGAGACGCGCCTCTACAGCAAGCAGGAGTACCAGGCGAAGGGCAATAACGACGGTCTGGGCGAGTCCATCGTGGTGGGGCTGGGCGGTCGGGAAAACATTGAAGTGGTGGACAACTGCTACACCCGCTTGCGCGTCACGGTGAAGGACGTCGCCATCATCGACGAGCCGCGCCTGAAGGCGACTGGCGCGAAAGGGATTATCAAACAAGGTAACAACGTTCAGGTGGTCTACGGGCTGCATGTCAAAAAAATGCGAGAAGCCGTTGAGACGTTTCTCTGAAAGGAGCTAAAGATGTTAACACCCCCATTCATTCTGTCGATTGCCGGCGGCGGCAGCACCTACACGCCGGGCATTGTGAAAAGCCTGATGGTGCGCCTGCAGGATTTCCCGCTGGCCGAAATTCGCCTGTACGATATCGACGAGGCGCGTCAGAACACCATTGCGCCGGTCGTCGAGAAGGTCATTCGCGACCACAGTCAGAGCATCACATTTACCGTCACCAGTGACCCGGAAGTGGCCTTTAGCGGCGCGCATTTTGTCTTCGCCCAGATGCGCGTCGGCCAGTACAAAATGCGTGAGCAGGATGAGAAGATCCCGCTGCGTCACGGCGTGGTGGGCCAGGAAACCTGCGGCCCCGGCGGGCTGGCTTACGGCCTGCGCACGATCCTGCCGATGGTGGAGCTTATCGATCTGGTCGATCGCTACGCGCACCAGAAAGCCTGGATCGTGAATTACTCCAACCCTGCCGCGATCGTCGCGGAAGGCGTGCGCCGCCTGCGCCCGAACGCAAGGGTGCTGAACATCTGCGATATGCCGGTTGCCGCGATGCGCAATATGGGCGCCATTCTGGGCGTTGATCGTCATAAACTGGAAGTGGACTACTTCGGCCTGAACCACTTCGGCTGGTTTACCCGCGTGCTGGTGGACGGCGAAGACAAGCTCCCGGCGCTGCGTAAGCATATCGCGAAGTTTGGCCTGCTGACGGAAGATGCGGCTAAAACCGACCCGCAGCACTCGGATCCGTCGTGGGTGAAAACCTGGCGCAATATCAAGCCGATCATGGACAACTTCCCCGAGTATCTGCCGAACCCGTATCTGCAGTATTACCTGATGCCGAACCAGATTGTGGCGCATCAGAACCCGGACTATACCCGCGCCAACGAAGTGATGAACGGGCGCGAGAAAAAGCTGTTCGCCGCCGCCGAAGAATATCAACGCACCGGAATTTTACCGGATGCCTTCCACGTGGGCGTCCACGGTGAATTTATCGTTGACGTCGCCTGTTCGCTGGCGTTCAACCTGCGAAGCCGCCATCTGGTGATGGTGGAAAACCGCGGGGCGATTACCAACCTGCCGTACGATGCGGTGGTGGAAGTTCCCGCTTATATCACCGCCGAAGGCCCGGAACCGATTCGCGTCGGCCAGGTGCCGCTGTTCCATCAGACCCTTTTACAACAGCAGCTCGCGTCTGAACAGCTGCTGGTGGAGGCGACTATCGAAGGCAGCTATGAAAAAGCGTTGCAGGCATTTACCCTGAACCGCACCGTGCCGACCATGGAACATGCAAAAGCGATTCTGGATGAGATGATTGAGGCCAACCGCGACTACTGGCCAGCGCTGCAAAAAGCCTGGCAGGACGGCGAACCGGTGAAAAAATAGGGGCTTGCTCGCGAGTTGAACGTGGTTTGCTTGTCGGTGTCAGAAAAAACACCGACAATCCTTTTTTACGGAAAAGAATGGAGGCAACCCATGTCCACCTCATATTTTGTCGCCGCCGACTGGCTGATTGAGCACGGCGACGATCCGGAAGTCCAGATTATTGACGCGCGTATGGCCCCTCCGGGACAAGAGCATCGTGACGTGCCCGGTGAATACCGCGCAGGGCATCTGCCTGGCGCGGTATTTTTTGATATCGAAGCCCTCTCCGATCATACCTCTCCCCTGCCGCACATGCTGCCGCGCCCGGAAGCGTTTTCCGTGGCGATGCGCGAGCTGGGCGTCAGCAAAGACAAACACCTCGTTGTCTATGATGAAGGTAACCTCTTTTCCGCGCCGCGCGCGTGGTGGATGCTGAAAAACTTCGGCGTGGAAAAAGTCTCGATTCTGGCGGGCGGCCTCGCGGGCTGGAAACGTGACGAGCTGCCGCTTCAGCAGGGTGACGTCACGCTGCCGGAAGGCGAATTCGATGCGACCTTTGACGCCCACGTGGTAAAACGCCTGACCGACGTGCTGGTCGTGAGCCATGAAAAAACGGCGCAAATCGTCGATGCCCGTCCTGCTCCGCGCTTTAATGCCGAAGCGGATGAACCGCGTCCGGGGCTGAAGCGTGGACATATTCCGGGCGCGCTGAACGTGCCGTGGGGCGACCTGGTGTTTGAGGGCGAGCTGAAAACCACCGACGAGCTGCGCGCTATTTTTGAACGTCAGGGCGTGGATTTGCATCGTCCGATTATCGCCAGCTGCGGTTCCGGCGTAACGGCCTGCGTGGTCATTCTGGCGCTCGCCACGCTCGGCGTAAGCGACGTCACGCTCTACGACGGTGCCTGGAGTGAATGGGGCGCGCGTGACGACCTGCCGGTTGAACCCGCGAAATAATGGATAACCGCCTGGCCACGCTGTTAACGCGCGGGGCGTCATTGACCCGCGCGGAGTATCGCGTTCTCGCCCACCTGACGGAGCATCCGCTGCTGGTGGGCAATATCACGGTTCGCGAGCTGGCACAGGCGACGTTCGTTTCTACCGCCACCATCATGCGGCTGTGCCAGAAGCTGGGGTTCAGCGGCTTTAGCGAATTCATCTGGCACTGCAAGCAGCTGCTCTCCGACACGCCGCATATTGCCGCTCAGGCGCAGTCGCGTCCTGAACTCCCGGTGCTGTTTAACCAGTTTATCGCCAACTATCAGCACACCTTTCAGTGGGTTACCCAGGACAAACGCCAGCAGTTTTCCGACCTGCTGCGCCAGAAAGAGAGCTTCTTTCTCTACGGGGCCGGGTTTTCTTATCTGTTTGCGGAGTACCTGACCAAGAAGCTACAGGTAATGGGCAAAACGGCGTTTATCTCCGGACCGGGCGACAGCCGGAACATTTTTCTCAGCAATGCCGCCCGCTATCAGGTGTTTATTGCCGTCTCGCGCAGCGGCGAAACGGAGCAGGTGCTGGATAAAGCGCGGATAGCCAAAAACGTCGGCATGACGATCGTCGCGTTTACCCGCGCCTCGGCCAACACGCTGGCGGAGATGGCGGACGTGCATTTTGCGCTCTATGACGAAGCGGTACACTTCGCCGCCGAAGCCGCAGGGGTGACGTCGTTTGAGTCGAATCTGGTGCTGCTGATGGATTTACTGCTGCTGGAAGCAACGGGGTGACATTCACCCCGCTGTCATCAGATGATGCGGTTAGTTTTGAGATCGCGCAGGAAGCCGCCCCAGCGGCGCTCGTAGAACGGGGGGATGTGCTCGGTAATAAAGTGGCTGATGCCCTTCTCACCGTTCTTCACCTGACAGATATCGATCGGTTCATCACCCGGCAGCGTGTCGGTCGCCACGCTTCCCGCCGCCTGAATGATGTCGTCGATATCGCCATCGGCTTCAATCCCGATCAGCAGCACCGGCTTTTCGTCCGCGCGCTCTTTAATGGAGCAGAGAAACGCGCGCCTGACGGGCTTGAGCGTTTTGAACAGCGTCGTCAGGGAATCAATCATCTGCGCGGGTGGCTCGGCCACTTCAGAGAGCAGCAGCGTTTCGCCCCCTTCCAGCACTTCCTGCGTGCTGAGCGGGTTGCCCTCTTCGCCAATCAGGTGGCTGATTTCACGTGGCGTAAACTCTTTCCCGATCGGCAGCTTCGCGTTCAGGAACAGCGTCTGGCCGAGCGTCATTTCAAACAGGGTACGCACCGGCATCACCACGAACGCCTGTTCATCTTCTACCGCTTTCTGCAGCGCTTCCAGCGAGGTGAAGAACGGGATCACCGACGTGCCGTCGTCTTTCTCCCAGTGCAGCAGATCCAGCGCGCTGTCTTCTACGACCTGTTCACCTTCAGCCGCAGTGCCCGGCACCCAGACGGTGGATTCCAGCAGCGTGCGGAAAAAGGCCGGACGGTGGGCGGGCTCGGTCGCCGCCTGCTCCAGCAGGGTTTCTAATTCGTTTTTGGTATCTGACATAGTTTGGCTACTTCACACTTGCCCGGCGGCGCTACGCTTGCACGGGCCTACGGGTTTTGTAGGCCGGGTAAGCGTAGCGCCACCCGGCAAAAAAGATTACTCAGCCGTCAGCAGGTTCGCCACGGTACGCACGCCCAGACCGGTCGCGCCCGCGGACCACTGCTCTACCGCCGCTTTACGGTACGTCGCGGAGCAGTCAATGTGCAGCCAGCCCTCGTGGTAGTTCTCAACAAAGTGAGACAGGAACCCTGCTGCGGTGCTTGCCCCCGCCGGGTACGCCGCGCTGGCGGTGTTGTTCAGCTCGGCAAAGTTAGACGGCAACTGGCTACGGTGGAACTCGGCCAGCGGCAGACGCCAGAACGGTTCGTTTTCCGCCGCGGCGCTCGCCAGCAGGCGTGCGGCCAGCTTGTCGTCAAAGCTGAACAGCGCGTGGTAGTCGTTACCCAGCGCGGTTTTCGCCGCACCGGTCAGAGTCGCCATGTCGATGATCAGCTCAGGCTTCTGGGCAGATGCGTCGATCAGGCCATCGGCCAGCACCAGACGGCCTTCGGCGTCAGTGTTCATCACCTCAACGTTTTTGCCGTTACGGTAGCGAATGATGTCGCCCAGCTTGAAGGCGTTACCGCTGACCATGTTGTCCGCGCAGCACAGGTACAGCTTCACGCGCTTTTTCAGACCGCGGGTGATGGCAAACGCCAGCGCGCCGGTGATGGTGGCCGCGCCGCCCATGTCGGACTTCATGGAGTCCATGAACGCGCTCTGCTTCAGGCTGTAGCCGCCGGTGTCGAAGGTGATGCCTTTACCTACCAGGCAGGCAAAGACAGGGGCGTCTTTATCGCCGGTTGGGTTGTAGTCCAGCGCCAGCAGCACCGGAGGACGCTCGGAGCCGCGGCCCACGGTGTGGATACCCATGTAGTTCTGCTCGCGCAGGTCTTCTCCCTTGGTGATGCGATAGGACATCTTGTCGCCCGCCACGCCGCACAGGAGATCAACGGCGCGCTGCGCCAGCTGCTCAGGGCCTAACTCTTCCGCCGGGGCGTTGATGGTGTCGCGTACCCAGTCGATGATGTTGAGGCGGCTTTCCAGCTCTTTCTGACCGGCTTCGTCGAGGTTCGCCCACTCAATTTTGCGGGTGCCTTTCGGCCCTTTATAGCCCGCCCAGAACGCCCAGCTGCGGTCGGTGTCCCACCCTTCGCCTTCCAGCGAGACATGCTTAATGCCCAGACCGTCAATTTTACGCGCGGCGCGCTGGATCAGGCCCAAATCATCATTGCCCGTCAGGTGCAGGGTAATACCGTCGTTATTAATGCTGTAGGTGGCTTTCTCGCCCCAGCGCGCGTCGGCAGGCTGATTCGAGAGCGTAATCTTCATCGCTTCGGTCATTTTATTTTTCCTTATTAGCAACTAGCAAACGGGCCGCCTGAAGGCAGCCCGTTTTGTTATTTATTCTGCTTCATCTAACCAGACTAACAGAATCGCCTCCAGAATTTTTTCATTGGATGCGTTTGGATCGTCGTCGAAATCCTCTAAATCGCAGATCCACTGATGCATATCGGTGAATCGTACGGTCTTCGGATCGAGATCCGGGTTCGCGTCGTAGAGCGCTTCGCCGATTTCACGGCTGTCTGTCCACTTCAGTCCCATATTAATGCTCGCGTGCGTGGTTGATGGTGTAGCGTGGGAACTCCACGACCAGATCTTCATCGGTCACCGCGGCCTGGCAGCTTAAGCGGCTGTCTGGCTCCAGACCCCATGCTTTATCCAGCATGTCGTCTTCGTCTTCGGTGCTCTCGGCAAGAGAGTCAAAACCTTCACGCACGATGCAGTGGCAGGTGGTGCAGGCACAGGATTTTTCACAGGCGTGTTCCACTTCGATACCTGCACGCAGGGCAACATCGAGAATGGTTTCACCGGTCTTCGCTTCCAGAACAGCACCATCCGGACAGAGGTCCGCATGAGGCAAAATTACAATCTTTGGCATATTAAACCTCGTCCACGGACTGGCCTTTCAGCGCGACGCGGACAGATTTGTCCATGCGGCGAGCAGCGAAGTCCTGGGTTTGTTTATCAACGTTTTTAATGGCTTCTTCTATTGCGTCAGCGTCATCGCCTACTGCGACAGCGCTTAAGCGCGCGGCAGCGTCGTCAATCACCTGGCGCTCAGCGGCGCTTAACAGCGCGGCATCGGCAGCGAGCGCGCCGTTCAGGCTCTCCAGCACGCGGGCGGCTTCAACTTTTTGTTCAGCCAGCATACGCGCCTTCACATCCTGCTCGGCGTAGCTCATTGAGTCCTGAATCATGGAGGCGATTTCGCCATCGGTCAGGCCGTAGGACGGCTTCACCTGAATGGACGATTCCACGCCGGTGGATTTTTCCATCGCCGTGACGCTCAGCAGGCCGTCCGCGTCCACCTGGAAGGTGACGCGAATATGCGCCCCGCCCGCCGGCAGCGCTGGAATTCCGCGCAGCGCAAAGCGCGCCAGAGAGCGGCAGTCCTGCACCAGCTCGCGTTCGCCCTGCATCACGTGGATGGACATCGCGGTCTGGCCGTCTTTAAAGGTGGTGAACTCCTGCGCGCGCGCCACCGGAATGGTGGTGTTACGCGGGATCACTTTCTCCACCAGGCCGCCCATGGTTTCTAAACCCAGCGACAGCGGGATGACGTCCAGCAGCAGCATTTCGCTGTCCGGCTTGTTGCCAACCAGAATATCGGCCTGGATCGCGGCGCCCACGGCAACCACTTTGTCCGGGTCGATGGAGGTCAGCGGCGTGCGACCAAAGAATTCGCCCACGCGCTCGCGCACCAGCGGCACGCGGGTCGAACCGCCCACCATGACCACTTCCAGCACCTCGTTCGCCTCAACGCCGGCATCTTTCAATGCGCGACGGCAGGCCAGTAAGGTGCGTTTCACCAGCGGGGCAATCAGTTCGTTAAACTGGTCGCGGGTGATGTCACCCTGCCAGCCCGCAACATTGACGGTGACGCTCTGCGCATCGCTCAGGGCAATTTTGGCGTCGATGGCCGCATCCAGCAGTTCACGCTGTACGCGCGCATCGCTGCGATCGCTGATGCCTGCCTGCTCGCGGATGTAGTCCGCCAGCAGATGGTCGAAGTCATCGCCGCCCAGCGCGGAATCCCCGCCGGTCGCCAGCACTTCAAATACCCCGCGGCTCAGGCGCAGGATAGAGATATCAAACGTCCCGCCGCCGAGATCGTAAACCGCGATCACCCCTTCCTGACCGGAATCGAGGCCGTAGGCAATCGCCGCCGCCGTCGGTTCGTTCAGCAGACGCAGCACGTGCAGGCCCGCCAGACGCGCGGCGTCTTTGGTGCCCTGACGCTGTGCATCATCAAAGTAGGCAGGAACGGTGATCACCACGCCGTCCAGATCGCCGCCGAGCGTCGCCGTAGCACGCTCCGCCAGCGCTTTGAGGATGTCAGCAGAAACACGAATCGGGTTCAGCAGACCGGCCGCGGTCGCAATCATCGGCAGGCCGTTTTCACTGGCCTGCAGCTGATACGGCAGATGCGGGTAGCGGGTCTGAATATCGGCCAGCGAGCGGCCCATCATGCGCTTGACGGAGCTGATGGTGTTTGCCGGATCGCGCGCGGCGTTAGCGCGGGCGTCATAGCCGACCGCGTGACCCTGCTGCTGGTAGTGGACCACGGAAGGCAGCAGATGGCGGCCCTGCTCGTCAGCCAGCGTTTCCGCCTGGCCGCTGCGCACGGTCGCCACGAGGGAATTGGTGGTGCCCAGATCGATACCCACCGCCAGACGACGCTGGTGTGGTGCGGCACTTAAGCCAGGCTCACTAATTTGTAATAAGGCCATAATTGCTTCCGAAATTAAAAATCGAGCAGCTTTTCTTCGAGTTGTTCAGCACTGCTTCGCAGTTTATCGAGAAAACGGAGTTTGCGCACAGTATCTGCCGCCACGTCCCAGGTCTCGTTGTTCAGTTGCTCCACCATCTGCTGATGGCGGGTATCGAACATGCCCTTCACGCGCGTGATGAAGCTTTCCAGACGCGCTTCGTCTTTGGCCTGTTCAATCTCATCCAGCTCTTCGCGCAGCTCCAGCTGCTCCATCAGAAACGCCGTGTCGCGCACGGTGTGCTGTTCGCTCGCCAGATCAAAACCGTGGAGCGAGAGCAGATACTCAGCGCGCGCCAGCGGATGGCGCAACGTCTGCCAGGCCTGGTTGATCGTCGCGGATTGCGACACCGCAGCCAGCTGCTCTGCCTGAGTACCGCTCGCGAATTTGTCCGGATGGTACTGACGCTGCAGATCCTGAAAACGGATCGTCAGCGCCTGAAGATCGATCGGGTATTGAGCGGGTAGTCCGAAGAGAGTGAAGTAATCCATAACAATCTCAGGGGTAGCCTGTTAGAACAAACCCCACGCGTAGCGGATAACGCCACGGTGGGGTTTCGGATGACGCGCGGTTAAACGTGGAAGCTTTCGCCGCAACCACACTCGTCTTTGACGTTCGGGTTCGTAAATTTGAACCCTTCGTTCAGGCCTTCTTTGACGAAGTCCAGCTGAGTGCCGTTGAGGAATTGCAGGCTTTTGCCATCGACCACCACCTTCACGCCCTTGTCTTCAAACACGATGTCGTCAGACGCCGGCTCGTCAACAAACTCCAGTACGTAAGCCATACCAGAACAGCCGGAGGTACGTACGCCCAGTCGCAGGCCAAAGCCTTTACCACGGTTCGCCAGAAAAGAGCTTACTCGCGCGGCAGCGCTGTCGCTAAGGGTAATCGACATACTCAAACCTCAATTATTTTGCTTCACGTTTGCTTTTGTAATCCGCAATGGCGGCTTTGATCGCGTCTTCTGCCAGAATTGAGCAGTGAATTTTCACCGGTGGCAGTTCGAGTTCTTCAGCAATATCCGTGTTCTTGATTGCCTGTGCTTCGTCCAGAGACTTGCCCTTCACCCATTCGGTGACGAGGGAGCTGGACGCGATAGCAGAACCGCAGCCGTAGGTCTTGAAGCGCGCGTCTTCAATGATACCTTCATTGTTGACTTTAATCTGCAACTTCATCACGTCGCCACACGCTGGCGCACCGACCATGCCGCTACCAACAGATTCGTCGCTGTTGTCAAAAGAGCCAACGTTGCGTGGGTTTTCGTAATGATCGATGACTTTTTCGCTGTATGCCATGATTGAATTCTCCTTATGTACCGATTAGTGATGTGACCATTCAATGCTGTTCAGATCCACGCCCTGTTTGAACATTTCCCACAGTGGAGAAAGGTCGCGCAGACGGCCAATGGAGTTGCGAACCAGCTTGATGGTGTAGTCAATCTCTTCTTCGGTAGTGAAACGACCTAAAGAGAAACGGATAGAGCTGTGTGCCAGCTCGTCAGTCATACCCAGCGCGCGCAGCACGTAGGATGGCTCAAGGCTTGCAGACGTACAGGCAGAACCGGAAGAAACCGCCAGGTCTTTCAGCGCCATGATCAACGACTCGCCTTCAACATAGTTGAAGCTGACGTTGAGGATGTTCGGTGCGCCCTGCTCGAGATCGCCGTTCAGATACACTTCTTCCATATCTTTCACGCCGTCCCACAGACGGTTACGCAGCGTGCGCAGGCGTGCCATCTCGGTTTCCATCTCTTCTTTTGCAATGCGGTAGGCTTCGCCCATGCCCACGATCTGGTGAACAGGCAGCGTACCGGAACGCATGCCGCGCTCGTGACCGCCGCCGTGCATCTGTGCTTCGATGCGGATACGTGGTTTACGACGAACGTACAGTGCGCCAATCCCTTTCGGGCCATAGATTTTGTGGCCGGAGAAGGACATCAGGTCCACTTTCAGCTGGCTCAGGTCGATAGGCAGTTTGCCCACGCTCTGGGTCGCATCAACGTGATAGATGATACCGCGCGCGCGGCACATTTCGCCAATGGTCGCGATGTCTTGTACCACGCCGATTTCGTTGTTGACGTGCATGATGGAAACCAGAATGGTGTCATCACGCATGGCCGCTTCGAGCTCTTTCAGATCGATGATGCCGTTGCTCTGTGGCGCCAGATAGGTGACTTCGAACCCTTCACGCTCCAGCTGGCGGCAGGTGTCCAGCACGGCTTTGTGTTCGGTTTTGCTGGTGATGATGTGCTTGCCTTTTTTCTGATAAAAGTTGGCTGCACCTTTGATCGCCAGGTTGTCGGATTCGGTCGCACCGGAGGTGAAAACAATCTCACGCGGGTCGGCACCTACCAGGTCAGCAATCTGATTACGGGCGATATCAACCGCCTCTTCAGCATGCCAGCCAAAACGGTGAGAACGGGAAGCTGGGTTACCAAAGTTTCCGTCCAGGGTCAGACACTGCATCATTTTCTCGGCAACACGCGGGTCCACCGGCGTGGTTGCGGAGTAGTCGAGATAAATCGGTAATTTCATTGCTCTATAAACTCCGTACATCGCTTCAATGCAAGGAATCAGGCAACCGGCTGGATGTACGACCGAGTACACGGGGCGAGTCTACGCCCCGGCCTGATTCTGAAATACTTATCGTTTTATTACGCGCGTAATTTGACGTCGATAGCGTCCTGCGCGCGGGTGCTGCGTTGGGAATCATGGCTGTGCTGACGCCCCGAAACATCCAGAACTTCCTGGTTATTCACCAGCTCACCGAGGGTGATGTTGTTCAGGAAGCCGGTCAGACGGTCGCTCAGATCGCGCCACAGCGCGTGGGTCAGGCATTTATCGCCGCCCTGGCAGCCGCCTTTACCCTGACAACGGGTCGCGTCAACGGATTCGTCAACGGCGCTGATCACTTCGCCAACTGCAATACTGCCCGCGTCTTTACCCAGCAGATAACCGCCGCCTGGGCCACGAACGCTGGAAACCAGTCCATTTTTACGCAGTCTGGAGAACAGCTGTTCCAGATAAGAGAGGGAGATCCCCTGTCGTTCAGAAATATCAGCCAACGGAACCGGGCCCGCTTCGGAGTTGAGCGCAACGTCCAGCATCGCGGTCACGGCATAACGCCCTTTAGATGTCAGTCTCATGTCTTACTTAACCTCAAACTCGCCCCTGCCCGGGGTTTTTTATTGTAAAATGGGGTATTGCATAGCAGGGCCAAGTCTGACATTCCTGACTAAAATGGTCAACTATTTACTTGACTGTTTTAGTCAGGTATTTAACCTTCTGTGCCGTTTTTTGTCGGGTGGCGCTTCGCTTACCCGACCTGCGGTTTTGTAGGCCGGGTAAGCGAAGCGCCACCCGGCGAACAGACGACACTACTCTTTATTTTTCTGCTCAATCGACGCCAGGATCCCGCGCAGGATGTTCAGCTCCTGGCTTTCCGGACGCGCGCGGGTGAACAGACGGCGCAGCTTGTTCATCACCTGACCCGGGTGGCCTTCGCGGATAAAGCCGGTCGAGAGCAGCGTCTGCTCCAGGTGACCGTAGAAACGCTCAAGGTCGTCCACCAGCGGGTAAGCCGTCTCTTCTTTAGGCTCAACCTCTTTTTCCTGCGTTGCCAGCCACGCCATACGCACTTCATAGGCGATAACCTGCACCGCCATCGCCAGGTTCAGCGAGCTGTACTCCGGGTTTGCCGCAATCGCCACGTGATAATGACACTTCTGCAGCTCGTCGTTGGTCAGGCCAACGCGCTCGCGGCCGAACACCAGCGCAACCGGTGCTTGTTCAGCCTCAGAGACACTTTTCAGGCCGCATTCACGCGGATCGAGCATTGGCCACGGCAGCGTGCGCGAACGCGCGCTGGTACCGACAACGAGGCTGCAGCCGGCCAGCGCTTCGTCAAGGGTATCGACGATCTGGGCGTTGCCGATCACGTCGCTGGCTCCGGCCGCCAGGGCGATGGCCTGCGAGTCTGGCTTCACCAGCGGGTTAACCAGCCACAGGTTCGTTAAGCCCATGGTTTTCATAGCGCGGGCAACGGAGCCCATGTTGCCGGTGTGCGATGTTTCGACCAGCACGATTCGAATGTTTTGCAGCATAATTTTTAATGTCTGGATTCAGTGTCTGAAGAATATTCGGGCATATTATCATAAACGGGAGACATAATCCGATCCCGCTGCTATACTCTGCGCCGATTTTCCTGTTCTTTAACATCCAGTGAGAGAGACCGATGCATCCGATGCTGACCATCGCCGTGCGCGCAGCGCGCAAGGCGGGTAATGTAATTGCCAAACACTACGAAACGCCAGACTCCGTAGAAACCAGCCAGAAAGGCAGCAATGATTTCGTGACGAACGTCGATAAAGCCGCAGAAGCGATTATTATCGAAACGATCCGCAAATCTTACCCACAGCACACCATCATCACCGAAGAAAGCGGTGAACATGAAGGTACCGATCAGGATGTTCAATGGGTTATCGATCCACTGGATGGCACCACCAACTTCGTCAAACGCCTGCCACACTTCTCTGTGTCTATCGCCGTACGCATTAAAGGCCGTACTGAAGTCGCCGTTGTGTACGATCCAATGCGTAACGAACTGTTCACCGCGACCCGCGGTCAGGGCGCACAGCTGAACGGCTACCGTCTGCGCTGCAGCAACGCACGCGATCTGGACGGCACCATCCTGGCGACCGGTTTCCCGTTCAAGGCGAAACAGCACGCGACCACCTATATGAATATCCTCGGCAAACTGTTCACTGAATGCGCGGACTTCCGTCGCACCGGTTCTGCTGCGCTGGATCTGGCCTACGTTGCCACCGGCCGCGTTGACGGTTACTTCGAACTCTCACTGAAGCCATGGGATTTTGCAGCGGGCGAACTGATCGCGCGTGAAGCAGGCGCCATTGTGTGTGACTTCACCGGAGGCCATAACTATATGTCTACCGGCAACATTGTTGCGGGTAACCCACGCGTTGTTAAAGCCATGCTGGCCAACATGCGTGATGAACTGAGCGATGCGCTGAAGCGTTAATCCAGTTTGTTAAGCCCGGTGGCGCTACGCTTACCGGGCCTACAAAATCCCTCAGTACGCTAGAAAGGCCGCAATCCCCTTCCCACCGGCACCGCGCTCATCCACATCGTCACCGCCGCCACCAGCAGAATCACTCCCCCCGCCAGCGCAAGCGTTGTCCACCCTATCTGTCGCCACAGCACCGGCGTTTTACTGCCGCTGAGTTTGACCGCCAGCTGACGGAAGCTGTGAACCAGCAGCGCTAAAGACGAAATGGTGAGAGAGGTTCCTGCCGCCATCGCCAGCGCCGAGAGCATTCCCCAGCCAAAGACACCTATTATCTTACTGAACAGCAGCACCATAATGGCACCCGAGCACGGGCGCATCCCCATCGAGAGAATAATCATCAGCCGGGCGCGCCAGTCGTCGCCGTTCTGTAATTGTTCCTGCGTGGGCAGATGCTGATGACCGCAGCCGCAGTGTTCATCATGAACGTGGTGCGGCGTAAAGGATTTGAACGTGGGCTTTTTCAGCAGCGCGCGCAGTTTTTTCAGCGCCCGCCAGCAGAGGATCAGCCCCAGCACGCCCACCAGCGCATAGCTGCCCTTCTCCAGCCAGAAGCTGCTCATGTGCAGCTTGCGCGCCGGAAGCTGTAACAGCGAAAGCACCACCACGACCAGCGCAATCGCCACGCCGCCCTGAAGCAGCGAAGAGGCCAGCGTCAGGCCGATGCTCGATTTCAGCTTCGACGGATGGGTGGCAAGCCAGGTGGTGATGACGATTTTGCCGTGCCCCGGCCCCAGCGCATGCAGAACGCCATAGACAAAACTGAACGCCAGCAGCGAGCCGCCCGCTTTGGCCGGGTTCTCGGCCACCGCCTTTAGCAGTCCGCTCATCTGCTGGTTGACCTCACGCTGCCAGATAATGCTTTTCATCATCACCTGCGGCCAGGCCTGCCACAGCCACAGCGCCCCGCAAACCGCGAACAGCAAAAAGAGCGCCAGCGGCCAGAGGTGTAGCCAGCGGCGAGACTTCCGAACTGGAGAGGAGATCACTGACATTGTAACGTCACCTCCTGCGCGAACTGTTTACCCAGCTCCATGTCCTCAGGCGGGGCATCTGCTTTATCCAGCGAGATCGCAAAGTTCAGCGTCTCTTCGCTGGGTTTCGGGGTGTGCACGCCAATTTTGCAGCTTTTTTGCAGCGCGTCCGGCAGCCGTACGTCGCTGTCTTTGTCATAGCGCATGTCGACATAGTAGGTAGGGTCAAAAGTGGAAAAGCGGTACGTTTGCCCCGCCAGCAGCTGAGGATGCGCCAGCGGAAGCACGAACGTCAGCACCGCCTGATGCCCGTCGCGGGACATGCCGTATTCTGTCGGGCGATTGAGGAACTTCACCTTTTGTCCGTTATGCCAGAACTCGGTGAAGTAGTGCTGACCCAGCACGTTGGCCATCACTTCCGCCGCCAGCTTTTTCCAGATGTCGTCGCCGGGCTTCGCGTTGCCCGCATCATAAAGCAGATCCGCCGAGGTGATTTCATCCATCGTCCAGCGCATTTTCAGGCCGCTCAGTTGCGTGCCGTCGGTGACCAGCTCGGTTTTCAGGCTGATAAAACTGTGAGGATGCGCGCTGGCGGTAAAGGTGATAACCGCCAAAAATAACGCCATCGCATTTTGTTTAACTGTCTGCATCAATTCCTCACGTCAAAAATTCTGTGATGTTCCCCAGCAATCCTGAGTGAAAGGCCTGCCGGCGCGCTTTTCAGCGCCCATCCTTTAGCTATTCTTATCAAACATTCACACTGGATACCCGACAGATGATGACGACGCTTGAAATTCCATCTGTGCTTTCCAGTTCGCAGCGCCGCTGCCAGGTGCTTTTGATGCTTTACCTGCCCGATGCTGCCGTCACCGCACAGAGCATAATCGCTGCCAACGGCGTGGACGACGCGATGGCACGGCAAGATATAGCCGAGACGCGCGATGAAATCCAGCGCTATCACCGGCTGGATATCGTCACGCACCACGACGGCTGCTACCGGATTGAAGGCACAGCCCTGAATCAGCGTTTATGCCTGCTGCACTGGCTGCGCCGGGCGCTGCGGCTCTGCCCGCAGTTTGTCTCGCACCAGTTTACCCCCGCATTAAAAACCGCGCTTAAACAACTCGGCATCGCGCGCCCGCTTTACGACGATGCGAACCTGCGGGCGCTGATCGGCTTCTGCTCACGCAAGCTGCAGCGCCAGTTTGAATGCCGCGATGTGCAGTTTTTACAGCTCTATCTGCAATATTGTCTTATTCAGCACCAGCTCGGGAATACGCCGCAGTTTTCGCATGCCCAGCGCAGCTGGACCCAGTCGCGGGGAGAGTATTTTACGGCGCAGGAGATTGTCCGCCACTGGAAGCGGCGCGTGCCGCAGGGCGCGCACGTGGATGAACAGCTGTTTCTGGCGCTGCTGTTTATGATGCTCCGCACGCCCGATCCGGTGCTCGATAAGCACCAGCAGGATCAGCGTCTACGCCGGGCCATCGTGCGCATGGTGGCCCGTTTTCGCTCGCAGACCGGAATGAACTTCAGCGATGAGCAGGGGCTGACCGATCAGCTGTATATCCATCTGGCTCAGGCGCTGGACCGTTCGCTGTTTGAGATCGGCATCGACAACAGCCTGCCGGAGGAGATCCATCGCCTTTATCCCCGGCTGTTACGTACCACGAAAGAGGCGCTGTTTGAGCTGGAGGCGGAATTCGGGCTGCGTTTTTCCGACGAAGAGATGAGCCTGGTGGCGGTAATTTTCGGTGCCTGGCTGATGCAGGAGACCGATCTGCATGAAAAACAGGTGATCCTGCTGACGGGAGACGATAAAGCCAGTGAGGAGCAGATCGAACAGCAGCTTCGCGAGCTGACGCTGCTGCCGCTCAACATACGCTACCTGACGCTGCAGGCTTTTCAGAAAGAGGGGGCGCCGCGCGAAGCCGCGCTGGTTATCACCCCCTACCCGACGGCCCTGCCGCTGTTCTCGCCGCCGCTGATCCATGCCGTTGAGACACTGAACGCGCAGCAGCAAGAACATATTCGCGCCATGCTGGAATCATAGCGACGCGCGGGCGGCCACTTTAGGGCGAACAACAATGGCGGGCAAGGCGACCAGCGCCATCACCCAGAAGACGCCGTGCCCCAGGTGCTGGTAAAGGAACCCTGCAAAGACCGTCATGATCGCGATACTGCCCCCCATCGCCACTGCCGAATAGACGGCCTGCAGGCGAATCACGTCCCCGCCCTCGCGCGCAGCGATATAGCGCATGGCCGCCAGATGGCACACGGTAAAGGTGCCGCAGTGAAGAATTTGCGCCACAATCAGCCACGGCAGATCGGTCGTCCAGCCCATAATCCCCCAGCGCGCCACGCCGCACACGGCGGAAAGCAGCAGCAGGTCACGCGCGCCAAAGCGGCGGAACAGTTTTTTGCTCAGGGCAAAGATAATGACTTCGGCCACCACGCCCAGCGACCACAGATAGCCCACGGCGGAAGCGGAATAACCTGCGCCTTGCCAGTAGATGGCGCTGAAACCATAGTACGCCGCGTGTGCCCCCTGAAGGAGGCATACGCACGCCAGAAAACGCCAACTCTGTGCGACCAGACTCCGCCATGCGGGCCAGCCCGCGCTCTCCTGATGGCGACTTTCCCCTTGCGGCATCACCGACGGTCGCAGCAGCATACCCAGCAGCATCGAGGCAATACCGATGCTCAGCAGGGCAAGAATCGCGCGGTAATCGTAAAGGCTGACCAGTTTGCCCACCAGCGCCGAGCCAATCACAAAGGCGATAGAGCCCCACAGGCGCACGCGACCGTAGTCCATGGTGATCTGTTTCTGCCAGGTGTTCGCCAGGGCATCCGTCAGCGGCACCAGCGGTGAGAAGAACAGGTTAAAGCCGACCATCACCACCATCAGCCAGGCAAACTGGTGGCTGACCCAGAAGCAGGTCACAAAGATCAGGGTCAGCAGAGCCAGAATGCGTACGGCCTTGATCAATAAGGAGGGATCGCTGACGCGCGGGGCGATCAGCAGGCTGCCGAGGAAACGCGCCACCAGCCCGGCCCCCAGCAGGACGCCGATGGTCTCAGGCGTCAGGCCGATACCCTTAAGCCAGACGCTCCAGAAAGGCAGAAAAATGCCGTAGCTAAAGAAATAGGTGAAATAACTGAGCGCCAGCCAGCGCGTGGAATGCAAGACCATGAATCCCTCCCGAAATCGAGGCCATAGTCTGGCGAGAATATAAAAATTAAGCAAGTAGATAGCCTGCTATAAATTAACGAAAAATTAACATTTTGTGCAGTCGTCTGGCTTATGGCAGGGAATGAAAATGTGTATTACGTTTAAATTACTCCACTTGCAGAGGTATTTCTGCCATGAACTCACTACGTTATCTCGATTTTGGTCAGTCGCGTCATCTGCTGCTGCTCATTGGCCGCATCGCGCTTGTCGTGCTGTTTATTATCTTTGGTTACCCGAAACTGACGGGGTTTAGCGGTACCGTACAATACATGACCTCGCTGGGCACGCCGATGCCCATGCTGGCGGCCATTATTGCGGTGGTGATGGAAGTGCCTGCTGCGATCCTAATCGTACTGGGCTTTTTCACCCGTCCTCTCGCGGTACTGTTTGTGTTCTATACCCTCGGAACGGCGGTGATTGGGCATCACTACTGGGATATGACCGGTGATGCAGTCGTACCAAATATGATTAATTTCTACAAGAACGTCAGTATTGCTGGCGCCTTTATTTTGCTGGCGATTGTCGGACCTGGCGCCATCTCCCTGGACCGGCGTTAAGCCATAAAAAAAGGCCGCATGCGCGGCCTTTTTTATTTCTGCAAAGCAGAGGAATTATGCGTATACCGGGAAGCGTGCGCAGATATCCAGAACTTTACCTTTGACGCGCTCGATAACCGCTTCGTCATTGATGTTGTCCAGAACGTCACACATCCAGCCAGCCAGCTCTTTTACTTCCGCTTCTTTGAAGCCGCGGCGAGTCACGGCCGGAGAACCGATACGGATACCGGAGGTCACGAACGGGCTCTTCGGATCGTTTGGCACGCTGTTTTTGTTCACGGTGATGTTGGCGCGGCCCAGGGCAGCGTCAGCTTCTTTACCGGTCAGGTTCTTATCAACCAGATCCAGCAGGAAGAGGTGGTTTTCAGTCCCGCCGGATACCACTTTGTAGCCACGGTTCAGGAACACTTCCACCATCGCTTTGGCGTTCTTAGCAACCTGCTGCTGGTAAACCTTGAACTCTGGCTCCATCGCTTCTTTCAGCGCGACCGCTTTTGCCGCGATAACGTGCATCAGCGGGCCGCCCTGCGCGCTTGGGAACACCGCGGAGTTCAGTTTTTTGTACAGCTCTTCGTCACCGCCTTTCGCCAGGATCAGGCCACCGCGTGGACCCGCCAGGGTTTTGTGGGTAGTGGTGGTCACAACGTGAGCGTGTGGAACCGGGTTAGGGTAAACGCCTGCGGCAATCAGGCCCGCTACGTGCGCCATGTCAACGAACAGGTACGCGCCGATGCTGTCTGCGATTTCGCGCATTTTTGCCCAGTCAACGATACCGGAGTAAGCAGAGAAGCCACCGATGATCATCTTCGGCTTGTGCTCTTTAGCCTGCTTCGCCATGTCTTCGTAGTCAATTTTACCGGACTCATCAATACCGTAAGGGATGATGTTGTACAGTTTGCCGGAGAAGTTAACCGGGGAGCCGTGAGTCAGGTGGCCGCCCTGCGCCAGGTTCATACCCAGAACGGTATCGCCCGGCTGCAGCAGTGCGGTGTAGACCGCGAAGTTAGCCTGAGAGCCAGAGTGCGGCTGGACGTTTGCATAGTCAGCGCCAAAAAGTTCTTTCGCACGATCGATAGCCAGCTGCTCAACGATATCAACGTACTCGCAACCGCCGTAATAGCGTTTGCCCGGGTAACCTTCAGCGTATTTGTTGGTCAGCTGAGACCCCTGCGCCTGCATCACGCGCGGGCTGGTGTAGTTTTCGGAGGCGATCAGTTCGATGTGCTCTTCCTGACGTACTTTTTCCTGCTCCATAGCCTGCCACAGTTCGGCATCATAATCGGCAATGTTCATTTCACGCTTTAACATCCGCATCTCCTGACTCAGCTAACAAGTAAATTTTGGCCTGAAAAGGCAGTCCTGTTGGACGACGGGCAACAGTATAACTGATTAGTTCTGTGATAACAGGTCTTGACAAACGATTTTACGCAAACGTTTTCCTACCCGCCACGCAAGGGTTTGAGGAATAAAGCGCTCGCCCTTTCAAGCGGATTTCTTTTCAGGTTTGTGATGCATATTTTTCATCTTGCAAAGAACCATTTACAACGCAGGGGTATTTTTTATAAGATGCATTTAAAATACATCATTAAAATGACATCAGAAGGACGCGCTCATGCTCGACGCTCAAACCATCGCTACCGTAAAAGCCACTATTCCCCTGCTGGTGGAAACCGGCCCTAAACTCACCGCCCATTTCTACGACCGCATGTTCACGCACAACCCGGAGCTCAAAGAGATTTTCAACATGAGCAACCAGCGTAACGGCGATCAGCGTGAAGCGCTGTTCAACGCCATCGCGGCTTACGCCAGCAATATTGAAAACCTGGCTGCGCTGCTGCCCGCGGTGGAAAAAATCGCGCAGAAACATACCAGCTTCCAGATCCAACCCGAGCAGTACAACATCGTCGGCACTCACCTGCTGGCGACGCTGGACGAAATGTTCAGCCCGGGTCAGGAGGTGCTGGACGCGTGGGGTAAAGCCTACGGCGTGCTGGCAAACGTGTTTATCAACCGTGAAGCGCAGATTTACAGCGAAAACGCCAGCAAGAACGGCGGCTGGGAAGGCACCCGCGCGTTCCGCATCGTTGAGAAAACCCCGCGCAGCGCGTTAATCACCAGCTTCGAGTTTGAGCCGGTGGACGGTAAACCGGTGGCCGATTACCAGCCAGGACAGTATCTGGGCGTGTGGCTGAAGCCTGAAGGTTTCCCGCATCAGGAGATCCGCCAGTATTCTCTTACCCGCAAGCCAAACGGCAAAGCCTACCGCATTGCGGTGAAGCGTGAGGACGGCGGTCAGGTTTCCAGCTGGCTGCACAACGAAGCTAACGTGGGCGACGTGGTCCATCTGGCCGCGCCAGCGGGCGACTTCTTCATGGCCGTTGAAGCGAATACCCCGGTGACGCTGATCTCTGCGGGTGTCGGCCAGACGCCAATGCTGGCCATGCTCGATACGCTGGCAAAATCACACCACGGTGCGCAGGTTAACTGGTTCCATGCCGCCGAAAACGGCGACGTGCACGCCTTTGCGGATGAGGTGAAAACGCTCGGAGCCTCCCTGCCGCGTTTCACCGCGCATACCTGGTATCGTCTGCCGACGGAAGCGGATCGCGCTGCCGCGCAATTTGACAGCGAAGGGTTGATGGATTTAAGCCAGCATGAAGGTGCGTTCAGCGCACCGGACATGCAGTTCTACGTCTGTGGACCGGTGGCGTTTATGCAGTATGCCGCGAAGCAGCTGGTTGAGCTGGGCGTGAACAAAGACAACATTCATTACGAATGTTTCGGGCCGCATAAGGTGCTGTAATGCAAAAAGCCCCTCGTTTGAGGGGCTTTTTTCCGTCGGGTGGCGGCTGCGCCTTACCCGGCCTGGAAAATGCTTAAATCGCGGCGTCGTCTTCTTCGCCGGTACGGATACGGATCACGCGCGCCACGTCAAAGACGAAGATTTTACCATCGCCAATCTTGCCGGTCTGCGCCGTGCGGATAATGGTGTCCACACAGGTGTCGACGATATCGTCGCTGACCACGATTTCAATTTTCACTTTCGGCAGAAAGTCCACCATGTACTCTGCGCCACGGTAAAGCTCGGTGTGGCCTTTCTGACGACCAAAACCTTTCACTTCCGTCACGGTCATCCCGGTGATGCCGACTTCCGCCAGCGCTTCACGTACATCATCCAGTTTGAAAGGTTTAATAATCGCATCAATCTTTTTCATGGTGGGTCCTTAAACTCTTGCCTGTAAGCTGCTTCGTAATCGGTTGCTCACAGTACCATACGGCATTACTCTTTAAAATCGTTTGCTTCCAGCTCATGGCGTGACAGCAGTTTATAAAACTCGGTGCGGTTGCGTCCGGCCATGCGCGCCGCGTGGGTCACGTTGCCTTTGGTGATCTGCAATAGCTTGCGCAGATAGTTCAGCTCGAACTGGTTACGCGCTTCGGCAAACGTCGGCAAGGCCGTGTTTTCCCCTTCCAGCGCCTGCTCCACCAGCGCGTCGCTGATGACCGGTGAGGAGGTCAGCGCCACGCACTGCTCAATCACGTTGACCAGCTGACGGACGTTACCCGGCCAGCTTGCGGCCATCAGCCGCTTCATCGCATCGGTTGAAAACGCGCGCACGAACGGTTTATGGCGATCGGCCGCCTGGCGCAAAAGATGGTTCGCCAGCAGCGGAATGTCTTCCGCACGTTCGGCCAGCGCCGGGATCTTCAGGTTGACCACGTTCAGGCGGTAGTAGAGATCTTCGCGGAACTCGTTGCGGGCCATCACTTTTGGCAGATCGCGGTGGGTAGCGGAGATAATTCGCACGTTAATATCGATATCGCGGTTGCTGCCCAGCGGGCGCACTTTGCGCTCCTGCAGCACGCGCAGCAGCTTGACCTGCAGCGGCGCGGGCATGTCGCCAATCTCGTCCAGGAACAGCGTGCCGCCTTCCGCCGCCTGGAACAACCCTTCACGGCTGCTTACCGCACCGGTGAATGCGCCGCGGGCATGACCAAACAGTTCGGATTCAAGCAGCTGCTCCGGGAGCGCGCCGCAGTTAATCGCAATAAAGGCGTTCTTGCTGCGCGGGCTGGCGTTATGAATCGCCTGCGCGAGGATCTCTTTTCCGGTTCCGCTCTGGCCGTTGATAAGCACGCTGACGTCCGACTGCGCCACCATCCTCGCCTGTTCCAGCAGACGCAGCATCACGGGGCTGCGCGTGACGATAGATTCCCGCCAGGCTTCATCCCCCGCCGGAGCGGCATGTTCCAGCGCGCTGTCGATAGCCTTATACAGTGCGTCTTTGTCCACCGGCTTGGTCAGGAAGCTGAACACCCCCTGCTGCGTCGCGGCAACCGCATCCGGGATCGACCCGTGCGCGGTCAGGATAATCACGGGCATACCCGGCTGCTGCTTCTGGATCTCCGCGAACAGCTGCAGGCCGTCCATTTCATCCATCCGCAGGTCGCTTATCACCAGATCGATTTTCTCGCGGCTGAGAATTTTCAGCCCCTCCAGCCCGCTTTCCGCGGTCACGACGCTATAGCCTTCACTCACCAGACGCATTCCCAGCAGCTTTAACAGCCCGGGATCGTCATCCACCAGTAAGAGATGGGCTGGTTTACGGCTCGTCATGCTTCACATCCTCTTGTTTCGGCGTATCGCTGTCCGGCGCAGCGGATGAACTCCCCGGCTGATATTTACGCGACGAGAGCTGTCTTTCGATATCGGTCAGATTCTCCAGCTTGCGCGTCGTGGTATCCAGCTGGGTACGTAAATGTTGCTGCTGTTGACGCAGCGTATCCAGCTCGCTGTCGGTTGACTGTTGCAGCTTGCTGTAGCGGGAGCGCTCTTCAGAAAGCTGAAGCTGTAGCGTCTGTCCCTCGCGCCAGAGCTGGTATACCGGGCGGATCTGTACCGGAAGATTGACGACAAACGTGTCCAGCCGGGTCACGTTGGTGCGGCGTTCGACGGGAGTGATTTTCGCATCCGCCAGCAAAATCCCACGCTTGAACGCGTCCTGCCAGGTATCATCATCCAGCATCGCCGCTTTCGCGCGGGCATCAACCGGCGCCAGACGCTGGGCGCAATCTATCCCGCGCAGCCAGAACAGCGGGTTAGTTTCGACGTCATGGCCTGAGAGGTTCCAGATGTCGTCACAGCGGGTTGAGAGGAAATCAGCCAGCTGGTTATCGGGCCATTTATCTTCTTGTTTATCGCTAATCGCACTTTGCGGCACATGGGAAACACACCCTGCCAGAAATAAACAGGGCAGGCTCAGGCGAAGCGTGCTGCGGGAAAACACCGCGCGTACGGCGCGGGAAAAGACGTGTGACATACTCACCAGACATAGATTCATTTTATTGATTTTTCCGGCTCAGGGGCAGTTCAATACGGAAGCAAACATCCGAACGTTCGTCCGTGGCGATGTTAAGCTCACCCTGCATGCGTCGTATGCAGTCCCGGGCGATGCTTAAGCCCAGACCACTGCCTTTCACCGCACCTTTCCGCTGATGACTCCCTTGGAAAAAGGGCTCGAAGATCATGGTTTTTTCGTCATCGGGGATCGGGGTGCCGGTGTTAGCGACGTCTATAAACACCCGGGAACCCTTCGTATAGCTTCGGATATAAATGTTACCGGATTCAGTACCATAGTGCACCGCATTGGAATAAAGATTATCCAGCACGCTCATTAACAGCATGGGTTCAGCAAGACAGGTCGGCGCATTCAGCTCTACACCGGTATGCATCATTTTAGCTCTTGCTGGCAGGCTATGGGCGGAGATCACCATATCCACCAGCGGTTCAATGTCGACGTTTTCCAGTACGACCGCCCCGTCAGCCAGCTTGCGGTTGTAATCCAGCAGCTGCTCAATCAGCTTCTGCAGATTGCGGCTGCTGTTATCCAGGATCTCGACAATTTCTTTCTGTTCGGGCGTAAGCGGCCCAGCCACTTCGTCCGCCAGCAGCTCCGTCCCTTCGCGCATGCTGGCCAGCGGCGTTTTAAGCTCATGGGAGATATGGCGCAGGAACTGATGACGCTGTGATTCAAGCCACGCCAGGCGCTCGGACAGCCAGATAATACGCTGACCGACGGAACGCAATTCGCGGGGACCTTTAAAAGCGACCGTATCCCCGAGCGATTTCCCCTCCCCCAGGCGATTGATCATCCGCTGGATACCCTTCACCGGGCCGATGATCATGCGGGTAAAGAGCAGCACCAGCCCGAGGCTCACGAGGAACAGCACCAGCGCCTGCCAGCCGAAGAACTGGCCGCGCTCGGCAATCTCCTGCTGAAGCTGCTGGCCGCGAGAGAAAATTACCGTGCGGGTTGACTGCACCATCTCGGTATTGGCGTTGGCGAAGGCTTCAAGACGCGCGGCGGCGGCGGCATCGGGTCCACTGTTGTGGCACTGCAGCTGCGCAAGATCGTTCAGATCCTGACGTAACGCCTGATACAGCTTGTCGTCAGGCAATACGCCGGCGTGGGCGTCCAGCATTTCGCTATAGCGCTTGCGCTGACTCTGGTACACCTTTTCCAGCGTGCGATCGTCAAGCACGCAGTATTGACGATAGCTACGCTCCATCTCAAGCGCGGCGTTGGTCATGGCTTCACTGCGTCTTGCGTCAATAAGCGTCGTGCGGTTCGTCAGTGCCGCCTGGGCACTCAACGCGTTCAGGCTTTGCCAGGCCTGCCAGGCAAGGATCAGCAACGGCAGCAGGATCAGCAGGAAGGCCATCATCACGAGCTGTCGCAGGGAACGGGGAAAAACGGGCCAGCGTTTCAACGCATTACTCTCTTAATGGGGATATACGCAGAGCGTAACTGAGTCTGCCCTTCAGATACAACAAAGCCGGGTAAAAACCCGGCTTTGTCATGGAATGAGGCGGTGCCTAACTCGACGTTTCGCCCTGGCCTGATAAAGCATCGCTATGATCAGTAGTTGGACGGCAGGCACCTTTTTGTGCGTCATTCGAAGTTTATGTAGCACGTCCCGAAGGGGCTGACATAAGAAGGTGAATGAGCCACTGGTTAATATTATGCAACACCCATGCCAAAATGCAAAACAAAATATTAACACATTGAAATATATGATTTTTACTCACTTAACCCGTTCATTATCGGTTGAATGATTTCCAGGCTAAGTGTCGCTGTTCAGCAACACCTTAACGGGAACCTTTTCTACCGTATATAAATCAACAGGTTAAATGTCTCCTTTTGGAGACACCCAAACCAGAGGGTTGTCGCGATTTTGCGACAGAGACAAAAAAGCCCGGTGGCGCTCGCGCCTACCGGGCCTACAGTCAGGATGCTGAAACTTAACCCAGCTGTTTACGGGCGTTGCGGAAGATGCGCATCCACGGGCTGTCCTCGCCCCAGTTTTCCGGGTGCCAGGAGTTGCTCACGGTGCGGAACACGCGTTCCGGATGCGGCATCATGATGGTGGCACGACCGCTTTCGCTGGTCACCGCCGTAATACCGTTGACGGAGCCGTTCGGGTTAGCCGGGTAGGTTTCTGTCACCTTGCCGAAGTTATCGACAAAGCGCAGCGCTACCAGACCTTTGCTCTCCAGCTGAGCCAGATGCGCAGCATCACGCACCTCTACCTGACCTTCACCGTGGGAAACGGCGATTGGCATCTGTGAACCGACCATACCCTGCAGCAGCAGAGACGGGCTCTGGGTCACTTCCACCAGGCTGAAGCGTGCTTCGAAGCGGTCAGACTGGTTACGCACAAAGCGCGGCCAGGCTTCGCTGCCCGGGATAAGCTCGCGCAGGTTAGACATCATCTGGCAGCCGTTACACACGCCCAGCGCCAGCGTCTGCGGACGGTGGAAGAAGGTTTCGAACTCGTCGCGCACGCGGCTGTTGAACAGAATGGACTTCGCCCAGCCTTCGCCCGCGCCCAGCACGTCGCCGTAGGAGAAGCCGCCGCACGCCACCAGCGCCTGGAAATCTTCCAGACCGGTACGTCCGGCCAGCAGATCGCTCATGTGGACGTCGATAGCGTCAAAGCCCGCGCGGTGGAAGGCAGCCGCCATCTCAACGTGGGAGTTAACGCCCTGCTCGCGCAGCACGGCCACTTTCGGACGCGCACCGGTCGCAATGTACGGCGCGGCGATGTCTTCGTTGATGTCGAAGGAGAGCTTCACGTTCAGGCCTGGATCCTGATCATTGGCCTTCGCGTTGTGCTCCTGATCGGCACATTCCGGGTTATCACGCAGGCGCTGCATCTGCCAGGTGGTTTCCGCCCACCACATGCGCAGCGTGGTGCGGCTTTCGCTGAACACGGCGTGACCGTCAGCTTCAATGACAAAGCGGTCACCCTGAACGGCTTTACCCAGATAGTGCACGCAGTCAGCCAGGCCATGCTGCGCCAGCAGCGCTTCAACCGCATCGCGATCCGCCGCACGAACCTGAATCACCGCGCCCAGCTCTTCGTTGAACAGCGCCGCCAGGCGGTCTTCGCCAAGGGTGGCAATGTTCGCTTCCACGCCGCAGTGGCCGGTGAAGGCCATCTCTGCCAGCGTCACCAGCAGGCCGCCGTCGGAGCGGTCGTGGTAGGCCAGCAGCTTGCGCTGCGCCACCAGCGCCTGAATCGCGTCGTAGAAGCCTTTCAGCTGCACCACGTCGCGCACGTCGGCTGGCTTGTCGCCGAGCTGACGGTAAACCTGCGCCAGCGCGGTGGCGCCCAGCGCATTGTGGCCTTTGCCCAGGTCAATCAGCAGCAGGGCGTTGTCTTCGGTGGCCAGTTGCGGCGTAACGGTGTGGCGCACGTCTTCCACGCGGGCAAACGCGGTGATCACCAGCGACAGCGGAGAGGTCATCTCGCGCTGCTCGTTACCTTCCTGCCAGCGGGTTTTCATCGACATGGAGTCTTTACCCACCGGAATAGTCAGGCCGAGGGCAGGACACAGCTCCTCACCCACCGCCTTCACGGCTTCATACAGGCCCGCGTCTTCGCCAGGGTGGCCGGCAGCGGCCATCCAGTTGGCGGAGAGCTTAATACGTTTGATGTCGCCAATCTGCGTCGCGGCGATGTTGGTCAGCGCTTCACCGACGGCCAGACGGGCAGAGGCCGCGAAGTCCAGCAGCGCGACCGGGGTGCGTTCACCCAGCGCCATCGCTTCGCCGTAGTAGCTGTCGAGGCTCGCGGTGGTCACGGCGCAGTTCGCCACCGGGATCTGCCACGGGCCGACCATCTGGTCGCGGGATACCATACCGGTCACGGTACGGTCGCCGATGGTCACCAGGAAGGTTTTCTCAGCAACAGCTGGCAGGTGCAGCACGCGATTAACGGCTTCAGCCACGGTAATGCCCTGGCGATCCAGCGCTTTGCCCGCCGCTTTACGGGTCTGCACGTCGCGGGTCATCTTCGGCGTTTTACCGAGCAGGACGTCGAGCGGCAGATCGATCGGCTGGTTGTCGAAATGGGTGTCACTCAGAGTCAGGTGCTGCTCTTCGGTCGCTTCACCGATGACGGCATACGGCGCGCGCTCGCGGCGGCACAGCTCGTCAAACAGCGGCAGCTGATCCGCCGCAACGGCCAGCACGTAGCGCTCCTGGGATTCGTTACACCAGATTTCCAGCGGGCTCATGCCTGGCTCATCGCTCAGGATGTCGCGCAGGTTGAAACGACCACCGCGGCCGCCGTCGCTCACCAGCTCCGGCATGGCGTTGGACAAACCGCCCGCACCGACGTCATGGATGAAGAGGATCGGGTTAGCATCGCCCAGCTGCCAGCAGCGGTCGATCACTTCCTGACAGCGACGCTCCATCTCCGGGTTGTCACGCTGCACGGACGCGAAGTCAAGATCCGCATCAGACTGGCCGGAGGCCATCGAAGAGGCCGCACCGCCTCCCAGACCGATGTTCATCGCCGGGCCGCCGAGCACGATCAGCTTCGCGCCGACGACGATCTCGCCTTTCTGCACGTGATCGGCACGGATGTTGCCGATCCCGCCCGCCAGCATGATCGGTTTGTGGTAGCCGCGCAGCTCTTCGCCGTTGTGGCTGTCCACTTTCTCTTCATAGGTACGGAAGTAACCGTTCAGCGCCGGACGACCAAATTCGTTGTTAAACGCCGCGCCGCCCAGCGGGCCTTCGGTCATGATATCCAGCGCGGTCACAATGCGCTCTGGCTTGCCGAAATCTTCTTCCCACGGCTGTTCAAAGCCCGGGATACGCAGGTTGGAGACGGAGAAACCGACCAGACCCGCTTTTGGTTTTGCACCACGACCGGTCGCCCCTTCGTCACGGATTTCACCGCCGGAGCCGGTCGCCGCACCCGGCCACGGGGAGATCGCCGTCGGGTGGTTGTGGGTTTCAACCTTCATCAGGATATGCGCGGGCTCCTGATGGAAGTCATAGCGCCCTGCTTCGCGATCGGCGAAGAAGCGGCCCACCTCGGAACCTTCCATCACCGCGGCGTTGTCTTTATAGGCAGACAGCACGTGGTCAGGGGTTTGCTCCATGGTATTTTTGATCATTTTGAACAGCGACTTTGGCTGCTGTTCGCCGTCAATAATCCAGTCGGCATTGAAAATCTTGTGGCGGCAGTGCTCCGAGTTCGCCTGCGCGAACATGTAGAGTTCAATGTCGTTCGGGTTACGGTTGAGCTTAACGAACGCATCCTGCAGGTAGTCGATTTCGTCTTCTGCCAGCGCCAGGCCGAGACGCAGGTTGGCGTCAATCAGTGCCTGACGGCCCTGCCCCAGCAGGTCCACGCTCTGTACCGGCGCAGGCTGATGGTGGGAGAAAAGCTTCTGCGCGTCATCGAGAGAGGCAAATACGCTCTCCATCATGCGGTCGTGCAGTTCAGCCGCAACCGCCTGCCACTGCGCGTCGCTCAGGGTAGAGGCTTCCACGTAGTACGCCACGCCGCGCTCCAGACGGTTAATCTGGCTCAGGCCACAGTTGTGGGCGATGTCGGTGGCTTTGGAAGACCAGGGGGAGATGGTGCCCGGACGCGGCGTCGCAAGGATCAGTTTGCCGGTTGGCGTATGGCTGCTGAGGCTTGGGCCATACTTGAGCAGGCGTTCCAGCTGTACGCGCTCCTCTGCATTCAGGGGGGCATTCAGGTCAGCAAAATGGACATACTCAGCGTAAATATTGCTTACCGGAAGGTCGGCCGCCTGAAAACGTGCCAGCAGTTTGGTAATACGGAAGGCAGACAGTGCAGGCGAACCACGCAGAATTTCCATCATAAGTCTCTCGTCTTCGAAGCGCCGGGGCGCTTACAGTGTGCGCAAGGGGGGAAAACGGGCGTCATTATAGAGAATCCTGAGCGCCGACGAAACCGTTTGCGTCGAAATAAAATTGGCAAAGAGATTTAACAATAGATGTGACCTGTCTCTCTAATTGGTTGCCAAGTGGCGCAAGTTTACGCAAAATGCCGCTCATTCAATGGCAAACCTTATTGTTAACATGGCTACAGCAGACTGAGGCAACCGGCGTCGCAGAGAATTAACTAATTGAAAAAATTAAAGATTAATTATCTGCTCATCGGCATTGTAACGTTGCTGTTGGCAGTGGCCCTCTGGCCTTCCATCCCCTGGATCGGCAAAGCCGAAAACCGTATCGCCGCCATTCAGGAGCGGGGGGAATTGCGCGTCAGTACCCTTAACTCTCCGCTGATTTACAGCGACATCAACGGCAAAATCATTGGTCTGGATTATGAACTGGCACAACAGTTCGCCGATTATCTTGGCGTGAAGCTAAAAATCACCGTCCGCCAGAATATCAACCAGCTGTTTGACGACCTCGATAACGACGATGCCGATATGCTGGCCGCCGGGCTGGTGTATAACAGCGAGCGCAGCAAAAACTATCAGCCGGGCCCGACCTACTACTCCGTTTCGCAGCAGCTGGTTTATCGCGTCGGGAGCCTGCGCCCGCGCTCGCTGGCGTCGATTAACGATCGGCAGCTGACGATTGCCCCCGGCCACGTGGTGATTGACGATCTGCGCGAGCTCAAGGAGAAGAAATATCCCGACCTGAGCTGGACGGTGGATGCGAAACTCGGCACGACGGAGCTGCTGGAGCAGGTAAAAGATCAGAAAGTCCCCTACACCATCGCCGATTCGGTCGCGATCAGCCTGTTCCAGCGGGTGCATCCTGAAATCGCCGTGGCGCTGGACGTCACCGACGAGCAGCCAGTGACCTGGTTTACTCAGCTCGACGACGATCAGACCCTCTCTGCCGCGATGCTCGATTTCTTCAACACCATGAATGAAGACGGTACGCTGGCGCGCCTGGAGGAGAAGTACCTCGGGCATGGTGATGACTTTGACTACGTTGATACCCGCAGCTTCCTGCGTGCGGTAGACAGCGTCCTGCCGGACCTGCAGCCGCTGTTCGAAAAATACGCCCAGGAAATTGACTGGAAACTGCTGGCGGCTATTTCTTATCAGGAATCCCACTGGGATACCCAGGCCACGTCTCCGACTGGCGTACGTGGTTTGATGATGTTAACCAAAAATACCGCGCTGAGCCTGGGCGTCAATGACCGTACCGACGCGGAACAGAGCATCAGCGGCGGCGCGCGCTACCTGCAGGATATGATGGCCAAAGTCCCGGAAACGGTGCCGGAAGAGGAGCGGATCTGGTTCGCGCTGGCGGCCTACAATATGGGCTATGCGCATATGCTGGATGCGCGAGCGCTGACGGCCAAAACGAAAGGCAACCCGGACAGCTGGTCAGACGTAAAACAGCGGCTGCCGCTGCTGAGCCAGAAGCCATGGTATAACAAGCTGACGTACGGCTACGCGCGCGGGCATGAAGCCTACGCCTACGTGGAAAATATCCGTAAATATCAGATTAGCCTGGTCGGGTATCTGCTGGAGAAAGAGAAAGAGGCGACAGAGGCCAAACGGCTGGCTCAAAGTTACCCTGTCGTGGCGCCGGACGAGCTTAACCGTCCGTCGGCTTCAATTCTGCCTTTTGCTGCTTTTTCTGCTGACGGCGCATTCGAAAGAAATCGCTTAATAGCCCCGAACACTCTGGTGCAAGCACCCCGCCGATAGTCTTTACCTGGTGGTTCATCCCCGGGTGACCCAGCACGTCCATCAGCGAACCGGCCGCGCCGGTTTTTTCATCTCGCGCACCGAAGACCAGAGTTCCGATCCGGCTGTGTACCATCGCCCCGGAGCACATCACGCACGGCTCCAGCGTCACATACAGCGTGGTATCAAGCAGGCGATAGTTTTGCAGCACCAGACCGCCCTGACGAAGCGCCATGATTTCGGCGTGCGCCGTCGGATCGTGGCGGCCAATGGGACGGTTCCACCCTTCACCAATCACCTGGTTATTGTGGACCAGCACGGCGCCCACGGGCACTTCGCCCTCGTCCCAGGCACGCTGAGCGAGCGTTAGCGCGTGGCGCATCCAGTATTCATGCGAGAATTCAGGGTTGGACAACGGTTGATACTCCAGTCGAAAAGCGGGCGGCATTATACACACCCCTTATGGATAAGACTATTCGAGTTGCTGAAGTTCACCTGATGGCGTGACGCGCCAGCGGTGCTGGCAAAAATAGAGCAGCGGGTTGTCCTGCTTGCTGTCGCTGTAGCCGCTGTACAGGCGCAGTGGCGTGCCGATACGTTTTTCCAGCTGGACCACTTTTTCATGACCCAGGCAGCGCATCGTCAGCACCCAACCGCCGTAACCGCGGGCAATTTGCGTGGCGATAAGATTCACGCGCGGAAGCCAGGGGGTATCAAAGTAGACCTGCTCCACCAGCGTCTGCGGGGAGCCGGTAATCAGCCAGATGTCGGCATCGTTCGCGTCGAGGTAGCCGGTCAGGCGCGCCTGCACCACCGGGAATGCGGCAACGTGGCCGCGGAACCACTGCGCAAAATCCTGCTCGAGCTGTTTGAGGCGCGCTTCGCTGTGCCCAAACGTACATCCCCACAGCAGCAGGCTCATCGGCCATCGCGCCGCACGGCCCTTCACCAGCAGCGCGATCCCAATAACAGGTAAGAGCGGTAGCACGAGCAGCGCATTCAGAGGCTGACGCCGCAGCAGGTAACGCATAAACGTACCAAACATATCCTGCTGATGCAGCGTGCCATCCAGGTCGAAAAAGACAACGCGACGCCCGTGATTTGCCAAACCTTACTCCTCTGGGTCGTTGAAACCTAACAGCCAGGTAAACAGGAACCCGGCGATCACCGCTACTAAATAGCCTAACAGATAGAGCACCACTTTTCCGGTCACGATGGTTAATGCCAGCGGTAACCCCGAGAGACCAAAGGTGATGACGGTTGCAACTTTCCAGTAGCTGATCAGCGCCCCGCCTACCGCGCCGCCCAGACAGGCCGCGAGGAACGGTTTACCCAGCGGCAGCGTAACACCGAAAATCAGCGGCTCGCCAATGCCGAGCAGTCCGACCGGGAGTGCGCCTTTAATCATTTTTTTCAGACGCGCGTTGCGGGTTTTCATCAGTACCGCAATTGCCGCGCCGACCTGCCCTACACCCGCCATCGACAGGATAGGCAGCAGCGCGTTATAGCCGTGCGCCTGCACCAGCTCGACGTGGATCGGTACCAGCCCCTGATGCAGGCCGGTCAGCACCAGCGGCAGGAAAGTACCCGACAGCACCGCGCCCACTAACAGGCCGCCGCGGTCAATCGCCAGCGACGCACCGTGGGCAATGGCCTCAGAGATCCACCCGCCTAACGGCTGGAGTGCCACAATCGCTACGCTACCGGTAATCAGCGTGGTCAGCAGCGGGTTGAGAATCAGCTCGATAGAGCCTGGCAGAACCGCGCGCAGCCGTTTCTCGATCCAGCACATCAGGATGACCACCAGCAGCACCGCGATCACCCCGCCGCGGCCCGGCTGGAGCGCCTCACCAAACAGCGTAATTTGCGCCAGCTGCGGGCTGGACAAGATGCCCGCCATCACCCCGCCCATCGCCAGCGATCCGCCAAACACCTTCGCGGTATTCACCCCGACCAGAATGTTCATGATGGCGAACACCGCGCTGCCGAAGATCCCGAGAATTCCCAGCAGGTTCGGATACTGCGTGGCGAAATCCCCCACAATATCCGGGCGCTTGAGGATATTGATGATCCCGGTGATCAGGCCTGAGGCAATAAACGCCGGGATCAGCGGAATAAAGACGTTTGCCAGCTGTCGCAGCGCATCGCTCATGGGGGCTTTGTATTTCGCCTTTGCCTGGGCTTTGGTGCGCTCAGCATCGTCAATCGATACGCTCGCACTCACGCCCATCAGCGCGCGCATGGCATCGACAACCTGCGCCGCTTTCCCTGGGCCGACGATCAGCTGGTGCTGCTGCCCCTGCTTCACGTAGCCGCTGACGCCGGAAAGCTGCTTCAGACGCGGCACGTCAAGCTGGTCGTCGTCATGCACCTCGACGCGCACGCGCGTCATGCAGTTTTCGAGACGCTGAATATTTTGTTCCCCACCAATCCCCTGCAGGATGCCGCTGGCGAGCGCTGCTGTTTTGTCCATACACGCCTCTGTTAGTGTTCTAATGCCGCCCGTAAGAAACCGTTATGCGCATCGAGTTTGGCTCTTGCGGCCGCCGCATCCAGCCCGCTTAAGATCATCAAAATGGCCGGTTTAACATCGTGATCGGTCTGTTTGAGTACCGCTTCCGCCTCTTCGCGGCCTGCGCCCGTCGCCTCCATCACCATGCGGCAGGCTCTGTCCACCAGCTTGACGTTGGTGGCCTGCATATCCACCATCAGGTTCTGATACACCTTGCCGAACTTCACCATCGCGCCGGTGGAGATCATATTGAGCACCAGCTTTTGCGCGGTCCCGGATTTCAGGCGCGTGGAGCCGGTGAGCGCTTCCGGCCCGACAACTGGCGAGATAGCAATAGCGGCCACCTGCGCAATCGGTGAGCCAGGGTTGCAGGAGATGGCGACCGTCGTGCAGCCGGTCTGGTTGGCGTATTCCAGCCCGCCAATCACGTACGGCGTACGCCCGGATGCCGCCAGCCCGACCACCAGATCCTTCGCGGTCAGATTAAGATCCTTCAGGTCATCCTCGCCCAGCTGTTTGTTGTCTTCCGCCCCTTCAACGGCTTTCAGCAGCGCACCGGGGCCACCGGCGATCAGCCCAACTACCAGTCCATGCGGGACCCCAAAGGTTGGCGGACATTCTGACGCGTCCAGGACCCCTAAACGCCCGCTGGTCCCCGCCCCCATGTAAATAATGCGTCCACCGGCCTTGAGGGCGTCCGCAGCCGCATCGACCGCTTTCGCCACCTCGGGTAATGTCTCTTTCACTGCCTGCGCGACCAGCGTATCCTGTTGATTAAAGCGGTTAACCAGCTCCAGGGTGGAGAGCGCATCCAGATCCATGGTTTGCGGGTTACGTGTTTCAGAAACAAGTGAGCCAAGATTCATTTTTGTACCTCAAGAATTTTTAATTCATAATAATCACACTATAATGGAATATAAAATTCATTCAGGCGAGCAAAATCCGTATTTGCGCAGATAATCACATTTTCGCCAGGAGACCGTATGAACTGTTTAATTCGCATTCGTCAGCGCTACGCAGGCTTTGCCCAAAGCGACAAGAAGCTGGCGGATTTTCTGCTTTCTCAACCCGACCACGCGCGCCATCTCAGCTCGCAGCAGTTGGCGAGTGAAGCCGGGGTGAGCCAGTCCAGCGTGGTGAAATTTGCGCAGAAGATTGGCTTTAAGGGATTCCCCGCCCTCAAGCTGGCGATCAGTGAAGCGCTGGTCAGTAACCCTAACCCGCAGTCCATGCCGGTGCATAATCAGATCCGCGGAGACGATCCGATGCGGCTGGTCGGTGAAAAGCTGATCAAAGAGAACGTGGCGGCCATGCATGCGACGCTCGATGTGAATACGGAAGAGAAGCTGCTGGAGAGCGTGGCGATGCTGCGCGGCGCGCGGCGGATCGTTCTGACCGGCATCGGCGCGTCCGGACTTGTGGCGCGTAACTTTGGCTGGAAGCTGACAAAAATTGGCCTTAACGCCATCGTCGAGCAGGATATGCACGCCCTGCTGGCGACCGTACAGGCGATGGATCCTGACGATCTGCTGCTGGCGATCTCCTATTCCGGCGAGCGCCGTGAGATCAACATGGCCACCGACGAAGTCCTGCGCGTCGGCGGTAAAATTCTGGCGATCACCGGTTTTACGCCGAATGCCCTACAGCAGCGGGCCACGCGCTGTTTATATACCATTGCCGAGGAACAGGCCACGCGCAGCGCGGCTATCTCGTCCACCAGCGCACAAATGATGCTGACGGACCTGCTGTTTATGGCACTGGTGCAGCAGGATCTGGAGCGTGCGCCCGAGCGCATTCGCCACAGCGAAGAACTGGTAAAGAAACTGGTTTGACGCGTATAATGCCCGCCCAGTTTGTGTTGTTTCTGAGAATTTCCTGATGGCGCTGTTAATTACCAAAAAATGCATTAATTGCGATATGTGCGAGCCCGAATGCCCGAACCAGGCCATTTCGATGGGCGACAGCATTTATGAGATTAACAGTGACCGCTGCACGGAATGCATCGGCCACTATGAGACGCCGACCTGTCAGAAAGTGTGCCCGATCCCCAATACCATCCTGAAGGATCCGGCACACGTCGAGAGCGAAGAGCAGCTGTGGGATAAGTTTGTCCTGATGCACCACGCGGACAAACTTTAACTTTCGATGATCACCGTTGCGCTGGCATAGTGACGCTCATCCGCGATCGTCACGTGCATGTGATTCACGCCCAGCTTCTCGGCCAGCTTTTGCGCCTCGCCCCATAAGCGCAGGCTTGGCTTACCCAGCTCATCGTTAAACACTTCAAACTGGTTGAACGCCAGACCGTTACGAATGCCGGTCCCGAAGGCTTTGGCGGCCGCCTCTTTTACCGCAAAACGCTTCGCCAGAAAACGCACCGGCTGCTGATGCGCTTCCCAGATGGCCCATTCGTTATCGCTCAGCACGCGCCTTGCGAGGCGATCGCCGCTGCGGGCGATCACCGCTTCAATGCGGGCTATTTCAACGATATCGGTGCCTAAGCCCAGAATGGCCATTACTGACGCGCTTCCAGCATCAGGCGTTTCATTTCTGCGACCGCCTCTTTCAGGCCGCTCATCACCGCGCGCCCAATGATCGCGTGACCGATGTTCAGCTCGTGCATTTCCGGGATGGCGGCAATCGCCTTCACGTTATGGTAGGTCAGGCCGTGACCGGCATTGACCTTCAGACCCAGGCTCGCCGCGTAGGTGGCCGCTTTAGCAATACGCTCCAGCTCTTTCGCCTGCTCGGCATCGTTTTTGGCATCGGCATAGCAGCCGGTGTGAATTTCGATATACGGCGCGCCCACGTCGGCTGCCGCTTTAATCTGGGTGAAGTCGGCGTCAATAAACAGCGAAACCAGGATACCGGCATCAGCCAGGCGCTTGCAGGCATCGCGCATTTTGTCGAGCTGGCCGGCCACGTCCAGACCGCCTTCGGTCGTGACTTCCTGGCGTTTTTCCGGCACCAGGCAGCAGAAGTGCGGCTGGGTCTCGCAGGCAATGGCGAGCATCTCTTCGGTGACCGCCATCTCCAGATTCATACGGGTGTCCAGCGTCTGACGCAGAATGCGAACGTCGCGGTCAGTGATGTGGCGACGGTCTTCACGCAGGTGAACGGTAATGCCGTCGGCGCCAGCCTGTTCAGCGATAAACGCCGCCTGAACCGGATCGGGATACGCCGTGCCGCGCGCATTACGCAGCGTGGCGATGTGATCGATGTTGACGCCTAACAGTAATTCAGCCATGACAATCCTCGGTATTTTGGTTCATTTCCCTCCCCCTCTCCCTCCGGGAGAGGGCTGGGGTGAGGGGGAAAAACGTTAACGTTTCGGCACAAACTGCCTGAATAATTCGCGGCTCTTTAAGGGCTTGCCGCCAAGATACGGCTTGAGGGCAATCCGGGTAAAGCGTTTTGCTGCGCGCAGGGTATCCTGATCGGGAAACTCGCGCTCATAAAGCGCCCGGAGCTGACGCCCGGTAAAGGTGCTGTTGTCAATCACGACGCTGGCAATGAAGCCTTTTTCTTCGCGGTAGCGGTAGGTCATGGTGTCTTCCACTTCGTCACCGCTGCCCGCACAGTGCAGAAAATCGACCCCGTACCCAAGATGGCCCAACAGCGCCAGCTCAAAACGCCGCAGCGCAGGCTCGGGCGTACCGGTTGCGCCAGCCAGCGCCTGGATACAGTGCAGATAATCAAAGAAAAGTTCAGAGAAGCGGGTCTCATGTTCAAGAACGCGTGAGATGAGTTCATTGACATACAGACCGCTGTAGAGCGTGATGCCTGAGAGAGGAAGCGCCAGGGAGACGGCTTCGGCGCTGCGCAGGGTTTTGACTTCCCCTCGCCCACCAAAGCGGACCAGCAACGGCGTGAAAGGCTGTAAGGCACCTTTCAGGTTAGAACGTTTGGAACGTGCGCCTTTTGCAACAAGGCGCACGCGGCCCGACTCTTCCGTGAAGACGTCCAGCATCAGGCTGGTTTCGCTCCAGGGACGACTATGCAGGACAAAGGCGCGCTGCCATCCATCCATATGCTCGTCGTCTTGTGTTACTGGTCTTCGCCGTAACCGAGGCTGCGCAGAGCACGCTCATCATCGGCCCAGCCAGATTTCACTTTCACCCACAGTTCAAGGTGAACCGGCGCTTCGAACATCTCCTGCATGTCCTTTCGGGCTTCGATGCCGATGGTTTTGATCTTGGCGCCTTTATTGCCGATCACCATCTTCTTCTGCCCTTCACGCTCAACGAGGATCAGGCCGTTGATGTCGTAGCCGCCACGCTCGTTGCTCTGGAAACGCTCGATCTCCACCGTCACAGAGTACGGCAGTTCAGCGCCCAGGAAACGCATCAGCTTTTCACGGATGATTTCAGACGCCATAAAGCGCTGAGAGCGATCGGTGATGTACTCTTCCGGGAAGTGATGAATCGCTTCCGGCAGATGTTTGCGCACGATGCCCGCGATGGTATCCACGTTCAGCCCCGTCTCCGCAGACAGCGGAACGATGTCGAGGAAGTTCATCTGGCTACCGAGCCACTGCAGATGCGGCAGCAGATCTGCCTTTTCCTGCACGTTGTCAACTTTGTTGACGGCGAGGATGACCGGCGTTTTGCCGTCGCGCAGCTTGTTCAGCACCATCTCGTCGTCCGGCGTCCAGCGGGTGCCTTCCACAACGAAAATCACCAGCTCCACGTCGCCAATCGAGCTGCTCGCCGCCTTGTTCATCAGACGGTTGATGGCACGCTTCTCTTCCATGTGCAGGCCCGGGGTATCGACGTAGATCGCCTGATACGCGCCTTCAGTATGGATACCGACGATGCGGTGACGCGTGGTCTGCGCCTTACGCGAGGTGATAGAAATCTTCTGCCCAAGCAGATTATTCAACAGGGTGGATTTGCCGACGTTCGGACGTCCGACGATGGCAATAAATCCGCAATAGGTCTTTTCTTCGCTCATTCCAGCTCCAGCATTTTTAACGCCTGTTCGGCGGCAGCCTGTTCAGCCTTACGACGGCTTGAACCTGTGCCCACCACCGGTTCACTCAGGCCACTGACCTGGCAATGAATGGTAAATTCCTGATCGTGCGCTTCGCCACGAACCTGCACCACCAGATAAGATGGCAGCGGCAGATGACGGCCCTGCAAATATTCCTGCAGACGCGTTTTGGGATCTTTTTGTTTATCGCCCGGGCTGATTTCGTCCAGACGGGTCTGATACCAGTTCAGGATCAGCTTTTCGACGGTCTGGATATCGCTGTCCAGGAACACACCACCAATTAATGCTTCGACCGTATCGGCAAGAATAGATTCACGACGGAAGCCGCCGCTTTTCAGTTCGCCCGGCCCAAGACGCAGACATTCGCCCAGCTCAAATTCGCGCGCGATTTCCGCAAGGGTATTACCCCGAACCAGCGTGGCACGCATGCGGCTCATATCACCTTCATCCACGCGCGGGAAACGATGATAAAGCGCATTCGCAATCACGAAACTTAAAATAGAGTCGCCTAAAAACTCGAGACGCTCATTATGTTTGCTGCTGGCACTGCGGTGGGTTAATGCCTGTTGCAACAACTCCTGATGATGAAAAGTGTAGCCCAGCTTCCGTTGAAGCCGATTAATTACGATGGGGTTCATGCGATACCAATAAATGAATGCGTCAAAAATGCAGCACACGAAACCGACCTGAGAAAACCAACGCGGTTTCGTGTGCCGTGGCACCCTTGCAGGGCCAACCTTAAACTTCGGGGGAATATTCTATACACAACGACAGGGGATGTCGTTAGTTCGAAGAGATTTATCGGTGAAATAATTCATGTAGCCGCGTTAATTCGCGGCTACACGTTCATTTAGTGAGAATTAATGGATTCCGCCAATACGATTCAGGCGTACGCCGGTCGGCCATTCACCTTCCTGCTTCTCAAAACTCATCCAGATTGCGGTCGCTTTACCGACCAGATTCGCTTCCGGCACAAAGCCCCAGTAACGGCTGTCCGCAGAATTATCGCGGTTGTCACCCATCATGAAGTAATGGCCTGGCGGTACAATCCAGCTTGCCAGCTGCTGGCCCGGCTGACGATAGTACATACCCACTTGATCCTGCGCGATTGGCACGGTGAGGATACGGTGCGTCACGTCACCCAGCGTCTCTTTGCGCTCAACCAGACGAATACCGTTATCTTTGGTTTCGCCTTTCGGTACCTGGAAGAATCCGCTGCTCGCTTCGCCGCCGTTTTGACGGGCAAAGGTCTGCACAAAATCACTTGGCTCAACGTTCGAGTAAGTGATTGGCAGCGCGTTTTCACATGCGGTACCGGAGCTGCAGCCTGGCTGAACGGTGACTTCTTTCGCAACCGGATCGTAAGTCACTTTGTCACCCGGCAGACCTACCGCGCGCTTGATGTAGTCCAGGCGCGGATCTTCCGGATATTTGAACACCACGATGTCGCCACGTTTCGGATGACCGGTCTCGATCAGCGTTTTCTGGTAGATCGGATCTTTAATGCCGTAGGCAAACTTCTCTACCAGAATAAAATCACCAATCAGCAGCGTTGGCATCATTGAACCTGATGGGATCTGGAACGGTTCGTAAATAAACGAACGTACCACCAGCACAATCGCCAGCACCGGAAACACCGAGGCGCCCGTTTCCAGCCAGCCCGGTTTCGGACCGACTTTCTTCAGGGTTTTCGCGTCAATACCATCGCCAGTGGCTACCTGTGCGGCAGCCTGACGTTCACGACGTTTTGGGGCGAAGATAAACTTATCCAGACACCACAGCAGACCTGTCACCAGGGTAGCAATGACCAGGATCAGGGCAAACATGTTCGCCATGCCAACTCCTTAGGGTTATTTGCCGTCTTTACCAACATGAAGGATGGCAAGGAATGCTTCCTGCGGCAGCTCGACGTTACCGACCTGCTTCATACGCTTCTTACCTTCTTTCTGCTTCTGCAGCAGCTTTTTCTTACGGCTGACGTCACCGCCATAGCACTTCGCCAGAACGTTTTTACGCAGCTGTTTCACGGTAGAACGCGCGATAATGTGGTTGCCAATGGCCGCCTGAATCGCGATATCGAACTGCTGACGCGGGATCAGATCTTTCATCTTCTCAACCAGCTCGCGGCCACGGTATGGCGCATTGTCGTTGTGGGTGATCAGCGCCAGCGCATCCACACGCTCGCCGTTGATCAGCACGTCCACACGCACCATGTTGGAGGCCTGGAAGCGTTTGAAGTTGTAATCCAGTGACGCATAGCCACGGGAGGTGGACTTCAGACGGTCGAAGAAGTCGAGTACCACTTCCGCCATCGGGATTTCGTAGGTCAGCGCCACCTGGTTACCGTGGTAAACCATATTGGTCTGCACGCCGCGCTTCTCAATACACAGCGTAATGACGTTACCGAGGAATTCCTGCGGCAGCAGCATGTGACATTCGGCAATAGGCTCACGCAGCTCGTGAATATTGTTCAGCGGCGGCAGCTTGGACGGGCTGTCGACGTAGATCACTTCTTTCGAGGTGGTTTCAACTTCATACACTACCGTCGGCGCGGTGGTAATCAGGTCCAGATCGTATTCACGCTCCAGACGTTCCTGAATGATCTCCATGTGCAGCAGGCCGAGGAAGCCGCAGCGGAAGCCGAAGCCCAGCGCCGTTGAGCTTTCTGGCTCGTAGAACAGGGAGGCATCGTTCAGGCTCAGTTTGCCAAGCGCATCACGGAAGTTTTCATAGTCGTCAGAGCTGACCGGGAACAGGCCCGCGTAAACCTGCGGTTTCACCTTTTTAAAGCCTGGCAGCGCTTTTTCTGCCGGGTTACGCGCACCGGTCAGGGTATCGCCCACCGGCGCACCGAGGATGTCTTTGATGGCGCATACCAGCCAGCCTACCTCGCCGCATGTCAGCTCGGTACGGTCAACCTGTTTTGGCGTGAAGATACCCAGACGGTCGGCGTTATAGACCTGCCCGGTACTCATAACCTTGATTTTGTCGCCTTTGCGCATAGTGCCGTTTTTGATACGCACCAGGGAGACAACGCCCAGATAGTTATCGAACCAGGAGTCGATAATCAGCGCCTGCAGCGGGGCATCCGGATCGCCTTCCGGGGCCGGAATATCACGTACCAGACGTTCCAGAACGTCAGTCACGCCGACGCCGGTTTTCGCAGAGCAGCGCACGGCATCGGTCGCGTCAATGCCGACAATATCTTCAATCTCTTCCGCGACGCGCTCAGGATCGGCGGCTGGCAGGTCAATCTTGTTCAGAACCGGCACAACTTCGAGATCCATTTCCATCGCGGTGTAGCAGTTTGCCAGGGTCTGGGCTTCTACGCCCTGCCCGGCATCGACTACCAGCAGCGCGCCTTCACAGGCCGCGAGCGAGCGTGAAACCTCATAGGAGAAGTCAACGTGGCCTGGGGTGTCGATAAAGTTCAGCTGATAGGTTTCGCCATCAGCCGCCTTGTAATCCAGCGTGACGCTCTGCGCCTTGATGGTGATACCGCGTTCGCGTTCCAGGTCCATGGAGTCCAGAACCTGGGCTTCCATTTCACGATCAGACAGGCCACCGCAAATCTGGATAATACGGTCAGACAGCGTCGACTTACCGTGGTCAATGTGAGCAATGATCGAAAAGTTACGTATGTTCTTCATATAGTTAAATAATTATGCCTTACGAATTCCTGGAGGCCGCTGTTCTTAGCCTGACGTTTTTCAGTGCGAAAACGCAGCATTCTACACTACATCTCCGCTACCTGGAAATGGACTTAGCGCCAGGTATAGCGTGAAGAAAGGACGTTTTCTGTTTTAAGACGTAAAAATGACAAAGCCCGATGAATCACCGGGCCTCAGAAGAGAGCGTCTCAACGCGAAGCTGGTCTGGCGCCAGCCCAACGCTGAGAATGACAGGCTGCCACTCCTCGCGCGCGGCAAGCGTCGGGGAGAGGCCTTTGGCAAGCCAGAATCCCCCCAGACCACCTAATGCGGCACCGCACATGGCGGCACCGTCGGTGCCAAACAGCATCTGGAAAACGCCGCCCATGATAAACAGCCCGAGCAGCGGAGAGAGGTAGACCAGCATGGCGGAGCTGAGCAGACTGCCTTCCGCGATGCCGAGTTCAACTTTCTGCCCGGCCATCAGCGGCTGTTCGCTCGGCACAGAAATCGTGTGCGAGGTTTGCGGCCCGAGCTTATTCAGCACGCGGCTGCCGCAACCGGCTCGGGATGCGCAGCTATTGCATGAGGCTTTTACATCGCAACTCACCAGCGCAATGCCGTTTTGCCACGAGACTACCGTCGCCCATTCTTTGATCATTGTGCGGCCCTGAATTTAATGCTGTCGGAGATGCGCTTCGCCGTTTGCGGAGGAAGTTCCCCCACAATGGTGATCTCTGCATTATCGCGTACCGTTGTGCTCACCGTACGGCGCCCGGTACGCAGAATTTGTTCAGTGCTGTTTGCCGTTGCGCGATTGATATTCACCGAGAAGCTGAACAAACCATCGGAATAGAGGCGTGATTCCACCGGCGTTTCAATCGTTGGCAGCTGGCGACGGCTGCTGGACACTTCGCTAAATCCTTGCGGGATCCAGGCAGGTACCCAGTTGAAATTAACGGAATCGCCTGCCGGAACGGAAAGCAGCGGCGGCAGGCTGGCCTTAGCCAGATTCTGCATGCTGTTGCCAACCTGGTTATTCACGCTAAAGGAGATAACGCGGAACTGTTCCAGCGTTTCACCGTCACGGTCAAGCAGGTCTACACGCATGGGGAGTTTGGTTTCCGCGTCAATCCAGACAATATAGCTGTAGCGCGTTCCATCCCGGGCGACAACGCGGATCACCTCACACAGTCTGTCCGCAATACGCGTACGCCCTACCGAAATAAAATCGTAGTAAGGGGCAAGCCGTTTGAAGTCGGTGTAAATGAGTGACGGCAGGGAATCAACGATATAGTCGCCATTCAGCGTGAAAGGCTCCAGGCCGGGTTCGAAATAGCTGATTTCGTTACCACGCTGGACAACTTCCCGACGCGGGCCATCCATCTGTAAAAGCTGGGCGAGCGGCTGATTATCAAGACGGGCATGGCGATAGCGTAACGACTCGACGCCCTGCTTATTGATGCTGATAAATGCCAACTCGTAATTGAGTGACTGGCTGGCCAGATTCATTTGCTGCAACAACGCCCCGGATGATACATCAGCCGAGGCGTTGGCAGAGAAGAACAGGCTACCCGCCATCAGAGACATGGCGAACCAAAGTTGCTTCATTACTGCGATTGCGTTCCTAAAGTTTGGTTTCCGGGCACCTGCACAGCAGCTTGCTGTGTCTGCGCCTGCTCAAACTGAAGCTGTTCAGAGTGCAGACGACGCTGCAACTCGTAATCCTGCAACATCGCATTAATGCGACGGCGCTGCTCCTGAACCTGCTGTTGCTGGCCGCCGCTGGCGGAAGCATCAGCCGGTACGCCCAGGCTTACCGGGCTGGCTTTGCCCATCATCGGCAGTGTGTTAAACACTGGCGCTTCTGGCTGCTGATTAGTTTCAGACTGAGTATTATAGTGCTGGACGCCAACGATAACTGCAAGCGATACGCATGCAGCCACACCCATTTGGGTAAGCTGGCTGGCCCACGGACGCACCTTTTGCCAGAATGGCATTTTCTGCCACTGGTGAGGTGCGGGTTGAGCTTCAGGAATCAGCGGAGTGGTCTGATGAACAGGCTCATTCTCAATCGCCGCCATGACACGGGCTGAGATATCGAAATGGAGAACCTCGCCGGTGTCACCGCGAAGGGTGTCACGAATGAGATGGTAACTCTCCCAGGTCTCTTGCATTTCGGGAGAATGAGACAGCTCGTTGAGCAGCTCACTATCCACCGTTTCACCATCCATTAAAGCGGAAAGTTTTTCTTTCTGCATGCCTAATACCTTTTCCAGTATCCCGCTATCGTCAACGCCTGATAAGCGGTTGAACTTTATTATCAATAGCTTCTCGCGCACGGAAAATTCGTGAACGTACCGTGCCGACCGGACAATCCATGATAGCGGCTATCTCTTCATAGCTCAGACCATCCAGCTCCCGTAACGTAATTGCCATGCGTAAATCTTCCGGGAGCGACTCGATCGTGCGAAAAACGATTTGTCTCAGTTCTTCTGACAACATTAAGTTCTCAGGGTTCGAAATTTCTTTCAATGCGCCGCCACTTTCGAAGTTTTCGGCGTCGATTGCGTCCACATCACTAGAAGGCGGACGACGGCCCTGAGCGACCAGATAATTCTTTGCCGTATTGACCGCAATACGGTACAGCCAGGTATAAAAAGCACTATCTCCCCGGAACGAATCCAGCGCGCGATAGGCCTTAATAAAAGACTCTTGCACCACATCAGGCACATCACCTGACGGTACATAGCGGGAAACCAGGCTCGCCACCTTATGCTGGTAGCGCACCACCAGTAAGTTAAAGGCTTTCTGATCTCCCTTCTGGACCCGTTCAACCAGGACCTGGTCCGTTAACTGCTCGCTCATCCGAGGTAATGTCTCCCCAAACCTAAATTCCACGCGTTATCGAAACGCCACTCTAAAAATACCGCACTTTGAGCAAGCACCGAATTAGAGTGTCTGATCTTCAATAAGTTCCGTAACGCCTTTGTTTTTGTTCATCGCGCCGCAGACTGTTCATTTTCTCTCATTATAAGTCTGTTCACGATACGCACCACTTTCTGACAAGAAACATCTTTTTCCCGCCAGAAGAGTAACGCAACCCAGTCTTTATTTCATCACAAAATCTGACGCTAACGATCTGCTTCGCAAAATAATTTCACTCATTTACCCTCCGTTTACCTCCGCTTACGCGTTTAGCCATTGCAACACCCGTTAAAAAAAACGTGCGATAAATCGCATTCAGGTGCTATTCTGAGCCAACACTGTTTAGTAAATTAAACAACAATCATGAACACAACACCTGAACTCCATTGTGATGTACTGATCATCGGCAGCGGCGCTGCCGGTCTCTCTCTGGCGCTACGCCTGGCGGAGCATCAAAACGTTATCGTTCTGAGTAAAGGGCCGATAAGCGAGGGTTCCACGTTTTATGCCCAGGGCGGGATTGCCGCCGTGTTTGATGAGACAGACAGCATTGCCTCCCACGTCGACGATACGCTGATTGCCGGGGCCGGGATCGTGGATGCGCACGCCGCAGAGTTTGTCGCCAGCAATGCCCGCCATTGCGTGCAGTGGCTCATCGACCAGGGCGTCTTATTCGATACGCAGGTTCAACCCAACGGTGAAGAGAGCTACCACCTGACGCGCGAAGGCGGCCATAGCCACCGCCGCATCCTGCACGCAGCGGATGCCACCGGAAAAGAAGTGGAGACTACGCTGGTCGGCAAGGCGCTGAGCCATCCTAATATTCGGGTGCTTGAACGAAGCAATGCCGTTGATCTGATTATCTCCGACAAGATTGGCCTGCCGGGCACGCGTCGCGTGGTGGGCGCCTGGGTGTGGAACCGCAATAAAGAGAAGGTGGAAACCTGCCAGGCGAAGGCTGTGGTGCTGGCTACGGGCGGCGCCTCTAAAGTGTATCAGTACACCACGAACCCGGACATTGCCTCCGGAGACGGTATCGCGATGGCCTGGCGCGCCGGCTGCCGGGTGGCGAACCTTGAGTTCAATCAGTTTCACCCAACCGCCCTGTTCCATCCTCAGGCGCGCAACTTCCTGCTGACTGAAGCCCTGCGCGGCGAAGGCGCCTATCTGAAACGCCCTGACGGCACCCGCTTTATGCCGGACTTTGACGCCCGTGGAGAACTGGCCCCGCGCGATATCGTTGCCCGCGCCATCGACCATGAAATGAAGCGTCTTGGCGTGGACTGCATGTATCTTGATATCAGCCACAAGCCAGCAGAGTTTATTCGTCAGCACTTCCCGATGATTTACGAAAAACTGCTCAACCTTGGCATCGATTTAACCCGCGATCCGGTACCCATTGTGCCAGCCGCCCACTACACCTGCGGTGGGGTGATGGTTGACGATCATGGGCGTACCGATGTGGATGGTCTTTATGCTATTGGTGAGGTCAGCTATACCGGACTTCACGGCGCGAACCGTATGGCCTCTAACTCGCTGCTGGAGTGCCTGGTCTACGGCTGGTCTGCCGCAGAAGACATCACGAAACGCATGCCCTACGCCCGCGAAACAGAGCGCCTGCCTGCCTGGGATGAAAGCCGTGTGGAAAATCCGGACGAACTGGTCGTGATCCAGCATAACTGGCATGAGCTACGGTTGTTCATGTGGGATTACGTCGGGATTGTGCGCACCACGAAACGTCTTGAACGCGCGTTGCGCCGCATCACTATGCTGCAGCAGGAAATTGACGAGTATTATGCCAATTTCCGCGTATCGAATAATCTGCTGGAGCTGCGCAACCTGGTGCAGGTTGCCGAGCTAATCGTTCGCTGCGCGATGATGCGTAAAGAGAGCCGGGGGTTGCACTATACCCTGGACTACCCGGATCAGCTTGCTGAATCCGGCCCGTCGATCCTCGCCCCGCAGCTTTACATAAACAGATAAAACGCCTGGGTCAGGGCAGTGTAATCTTCGGAATAACGCTGGTCTGGCCCACGGATCACCATTCGATCGTTAAAGCATTCACCCTCTTTCGGCGAGAGCGCCAGCAGCACGCGGTGCGGCAGTCGGCCTTCGGTATCCGAAATATCGGTACGCAGACGCAACGTCCAGCCAATCTCCTGCGCGATACCGATGAACGTGTTGCCGGTACTCTCTGGCAGGACCACGCAGAAAAATCCTTCTTCGGAGATGAGTTCGGCCGCACTGGTGAGCAGCGCTTTATGATCGAGGGAACCGGTATAACGCGCCTGTTCACGCTCGGGTGTGCCGCACTCAACGCCGGGCTCGTAGTAGGGAGGGTTGCTGACGATCAGGTCGTAACGCGCGGTTTGTTCAGGCGCCCAGGCCAGCACATCCGCGCATTCCACTTTCATGCGGGCTGCCCAGGGGGATTCGGCCACATTTTCACTCGCCTGCTCTGCCGCCTGCGCGTCCAGTTCGACGGCATCAATGGTGACATGCTCTTCCGTGCGCTGCGCCAGCATCAATGCCACCAGCCCGCTGCCGGTGCCGATATCAAGAATACGTTTAACCCCTGCGACAGGCGCCCACGCTCCCAGTAAAATACCGTCTGTACCGACCTTCATGGCACAGCGATCGTGAGCGACAAAAAATTGTTTAAACGTAAAACCATCGCGGCGCAGTTGCGCTTTGAGTTGAGACATGTCGGGGCAACCTTCTTAGTGAAACTGGAGTAGCATAGGGGAAAGCGAAGTGGCCGAAAAGCGATATCCATACAAACAGATGAAGATTACAGCCGTAACGTCTATAATCAGCGCCCCACACAGAGGTAGAACATGACTGTAACGACTTTTTCCGAACTTGAACTCGATGAAAGCCTGCTCAATGCACTTGAGAGCAAAGGCTTCACACGCCCGACCGCCATTCAGGCAGCGGCCATTCCGCCTGCGCTTGAGGGCCGCGATGTGCTCGGTTCTGCGCCAACCGGTACGGGGAAGACTGCAGCCTATTTGCTGCCTGTGTTGCAGCATCTGCTCGACTTCCCACGCAAAAAATCTGGCCCGCCGCGTATTTTAATCCTGACGCCGACGCGCGAACTGGCCATGCAGGTGGCCGATCACGCGCGTGAACTCGCGGCAAATACCCATCTGGATATCGCCACCATCACCGGCGGCGTTGCGTATATGAACCACGCCGAAGTGTTCAGCGAAAACCAGGACATCGTCGTTGCGACGACGGGCCGCCTGCTGCAGTACATTAAAGAAGAAAACTTCGACTGCCGCGCGGTTGAAACGCTGATCCTCGACGAAGCCGACCGCATGCTGGACATGGGCTTCGCACAGGATATCGAGCATATTGCGGGTGAAACGCGCTGGCGTAACCAGACCATGCTGTTCTCTGCCACCCTTGAAGGGGAAGCGATTAAAGACTTCGCAGAGCGTCTGCTGGAAGATCCGGTGGAAGTATCAGCCACGCCGTCTACCCGTGAGCGTAAGAAGATCCACCAGTGGTACTACCGCGCAGACAACCTTGAGCACAAGGTCGAATTGCTGAAACACCTGCTGAAGCAGGAAGATGCGCTGCGCACAATCGTGTTTGTGCGTAAGCGCGAGCGCGTGCACGAGCTGGCAGAGATGCTGCGTAACGCCGGGATCAACAACTGCTATCTCGAAGGCGAGATGGCGCAGATCAAGCGTACCGAAGGCATTAAGCGTCTGACCGACGGTCGCGTTAACGTGCTGGTTGCCACAGACGTGGCCGCTCGCGGGATCGACATTCCGGACGTCAGCCACGTCATTAACTTCGATATGCCGCGCAGCGGCGATACCTATCTGCACCGTATTGGCCGTACCGGCCGCGCGGGCCGCAAAGGTATTGCGATTTCACTGGTCGAAGCGCATGATTACCTGCTGCTGCAGAAAATTGGCCGCTATGTTGATGAGCCGCTGAAAGCGCGGGTTATTGATGGCTTGCGCCCAACCACACGTGCGCCGAGTGAAAAAATGACGGGTAAACCGTCCAAGAAAGCGCTTGCGAAACGTGCTGAGAGAAAAGAGAAAGAAAAAGAGAAACCGCGCGTGAAGCAGCGTCACCGCGATACCAAAAATATTGGTAAACGCCGTAAGCCAAGCTCTGCCGCATCAGAGACAAAAACAGAAGAGTAAAAAAAGCCGGGGACAATCCCCGGCTTTTTTATTCACCCCCGTAGCTGAAGCCTTACAGGCTTTCAGTAAAGGTACGCGCGATAACGTCGCGCTGCTGTTCTGGGGTCAGAGAGTTGAAGCGTACCGCATAGCCGGACACGCGAATGGTCAGCTGCGGGTATTTTTCTGGATGCTCAACCGCGTCCATCAGCGTTTCGCGGCGCAGTACGTTTACGTTCAGGTGCTGACCACCTTCCACGCGCACTTCTGGCTTCACTTCCATTGGAATTTCACGGTACTCGATTTCGCCCAGTTTGCTCACCGGCACGATTTCATCTTCAGCAAAACCCGCTTTCGCGACGACACAGCGCGCTTCGTTTTTCTCGCTGTCCAGCAGCCAGAAAGAGTTGAGCAGATCGTCATTTGCAGCTTTAGTAATCTGGATACCTGTAATCATGTGTTGCCTCCCTTAGGCTACATTAACTGATGTCGGCCTCTCGCGGCCAATTGGTAAAACCATTGTTTCTTGTGTGTATATATATCATTCACACCCCGGTGATTTATTGATTTAAATCAACAAAAACACCAACCACATAAAGAGTGTGGTTTGAATTTATTGCTTTAGATCAATTTTATAACCTTACCAATTCAATTTATCCTGCACATTTTCAACATAAATTTAGCTACTTAGCGCACATTTCGGCCTGGAATTTTGCTCACCGGGCTTTAGCAGGTAAGCTAGTCAGAGATTGAGATTCGCAGGAGAGCGAGATGACGACACCTTTAACCTGGCACGACGTGCTGGCAGAAGAAAAGCAGCAGCCCTATTTTATCCATACGCTCAACACCGTTGCGGCTGAGCGTCAGTCTGGACAGACGATTTACCCACCGCAGAAAGATGTGTTCAACGCCTTTCGCTACACCGAACTGAGTGATGTGAAAGTGGTCATTCTGGGCCAGGATCCCTATCACGGTCCGGGCCAGGCGCATGGGCTGGCATTTTCCGTACGTCCGGGCGTGGCGATCCCCCCTTCTCTGCTCAATATGTATAAAGAGCTTGAAGGAACCGTGCCCGGGTTTACCCGACCAAACCACGGCTACCTGGAAAGCTGGGCGCGCCAGGGCGTGCTGTTATTGAACACTGTACTCACCGTGCGGGCCGGCCAGGCGCACTCGCATGCCAGCCTGGGCTGGGAGACGTTCACCGATAAAGTCATCAGCCTGATCAACGAACACCGTGAAGGGGTCGTGTTTTTACTCTGGGGATCGCATGCGCAGAAGAAAGGGGCGATTATTGACCGCCAGCGTCATCACGTGTTGAAAGCGCCGCACCCGTCACCGCTGTCTGCACATCGCGGTTTCTTTGGCAGTAATCATTTTGTTCTGGCGAACGAATGGCTGGAAAAACGTGGCGAAACGCCAATTGACTGGATGCCTGTGTTACCGGCAGAGAGCGAGTAGTATTTGAATGTGCCGGGTCAGGCCCGGCACATGAAGAGGCTTATGCCTTATTCTGACGCCACCATTCGGCCAGCAGTACGCCGGTTGCAACGGATACGTTCAGACTTTCCACATTGCCTGTCCCATCGATTGAGACGCTCAGATCCGCACTGGAGAGCGCCGCATCAGACAGACCATCGCGTTCCTGACCCAGCACCAGCACCATCTTGCGTGGCAGCGTCGCTTTAAACAGCGGCGTACCGGCATGGCTCGAGGTGGTCACGATGGAATAACCCGCTTTACGGAACTGCTCAAGGGCATCCAGCACGCTATCGCCGGTGATCGGCTGTACGTGCTCGGCTCCGCCTTCCGCAGTACGGATCGCAGCGCCGGATTCCAGCAGCGCGGCATCCTGCAGCAGCACGCCTTTCACGCCAAAGTGCGCGCAGCTACGCATCATTGCGCCCAGGTTATGCGGGTTGCCCACATCTTCCAGCGCCAGCACGCAGTCATCGGCATCCGCCTGACTGACCCACTGCTGAACGGTCGTTCCGTTACGTTTTTTGATCAGGAAGCAGACGCCGCCGTGGTGTTCGGTACCGGATGCTTTGGTCAGCTCGGCATCATCAACCACGTGGTAGGCTTTGCGGTTTGCCGCCATCCAGCGCAGCGCTTCTTTAAAGCGCGGGGTTACGCTCTGAATAAACCAGGCGCGGACGATACATTCAGGACGGCTCTGGAACAGCGCCTGGCAGGCGTTCTCGCCATACACGCGGGTCTCTTCCGCACGCTGACGGCGCAGCACTTCCGGGTCGATAAAGCTTTTACCGCTGATACCGCCGTGATCGGCCTTTTCTGGCGTTTCGTCGCCAGGGGCACGAGAAACGGTGCGCCACGGGGAGGCGTTATCACGTGAGAAGTCATCCCGCGGACGGTCATCGCGTTTGCGATCGTCACGCTTGCGGTCATCACGTTTGCGGTCATCACCGCGGTTGTTTCTGTCATCGCGGGCGGGGCGACGGCCACCGTCTGCACGAGAAGACGCCGGACGCCCGCCACCTTTTCCGGTACGCGGATTTTGGGTGCGTTTATCAGAGTCATCATCACTGCGGACATACATCACTTTGACCTTGCCGCTTTTGTTTTTCATTTCGTCGTTCATGCTTTTCTCCACCAGCGCTGCGCGAAGCGCGCAGATTACCCGATGTGCCAGCGCATAGCCATAATTTCGTACAAAAGCCTGTGACTATTGTTCTCATTGAATAAAACGCATTGTTGTTTCAAACAGGCTCATTGATAATATGTAACATATTAGAAACATTATCGGCGTATTGCCGCTGTCCCACGGCTCTATCAGAGGTTAGTTATGAATACCGTATGTGCCAACTGTCAGGCTCTTAACCGCATTCCGGACGATCGGATTGAAGATGGTGCGAAATGCGGACGTTGTGGCCATGAATTGTTTGATGGCGATGTCATTAACGCGACGGGTGCTACGCTGGACAAACTCCTCAAGGACGATCTGCCTGTCGTAGTGGATTTCTGGGCGCCCTGGTGCGGCCCATGCCGAAGCTTCGCGCCAATCTTCGAAGACGTGGCCGAAGAACGCAGCGGGAAAATACGTTTCGTTAAGGTCAATACTGAAGCTGAACCTGAACTGAGCGCCCGTTTTCGCATTCGCAGCATCCCGACGATTATGATTTTCAAAAAGGGTGAAGTGGTCGACATGCTCAACGGTGCGGTGCCTAAAGCCCCGTTTGATAGCTGGCTTAACGAATCACTGTAACATTCACGGGGCACATCTTGTGCCCCGTTCCCGCCTCTGCGAAAATAGGGTTTTTCCTGCATTTCGCCCATGACTGATAACGCTGTTCTTCAATTACGCGCCGAACGCCTTGCGCGCGCCACCCGTCCGTTTCTCGCGCGCGGAAACCGTATTCGCCGCTGCCAGCGTTGCCTGCTGCCGCTGAAGGTTTGCCTGTGCGAGACGCTGGCCCCGAGTTCGGCACAGAGCCGTTTTTGTCTGGTCATGTTTGATACCGAGCCGATGAAGCCCAGCAATACCGGTCGCCTGATTGCCGATATTCTGCCGGATACCGCGGCGTTTCAGTGGTCCCGCACGGAGCCCCCTCAGGCCCTGCTCGACTTAGTGGCAAGCCCGGACTATCAGCCGATGGTCGTTTTCCCTGCGTCATATGCAGGTGTCGATCGCCAGGTGCTTTCGACGCCGCCATCCGGTAAACCGCCGTTGTTTATTATGCTGGACGGCACCTGGACCGAAGCGCGAAAAATGTTTCGCAAAAGCCCGTATCTCGACGCACTGCCGGTGATTTCTGTCGATCTTTCCCGCGTCTCCGCCTACCGCCTGCGTGAAGCGCATGCTGACGGGCAATACTGCACCGCCGAAGTGGCCATTGCGCTTCTGGATCTGGCGGGTGATACCGCTGCGGCTGGCGCCCTGGGCAACCATTTCTCCTGTTTCCGGGAACGCTATCTGGCGGGAAAAACCGTTCATAAGGGCAGCGTCACAGCAGCCGAGACGGAAAGCGTTTAAAATCATCAGGTCGCTTGCATTCACAGGAGGCCTGCATGAGCCAGCGAGGGTTAGAAGCGCTACTTCGTCCTAAATCCATTGCCGTCATCGGCGCATCAATGAAACCGGATCGTGCTGGCTATCTGATGATGCGCAACCTGCTGGCCGGAGGATTTAATGGGCCCGTCATGCCCGTCACGCCCGCGTATAAGGCAGTTCAGGGAGTGCTTGCATGGCCTGATGTACAGAGCCTGCCTTTCGTACCGGATCTGGCCGTACTTTGTACAAACGCGAAACGGAACCCGGAACTGCTGGAATCACTCGGCAAGAAAGGCTGTAAAACCTGCATTATTCTCTCGTCTCCGCCTGAACAGAAAGCCGAGCTTCTGGCCTGCGCCAGCCGCTATCAAATGCGCATTCTGGGGCCAAACAGTCTGGGCCTGCTCGCCCCCTGGCAGGGCTTAAATGCCAGTTTCTCTCCGGTTCCGATCCGCAAAGGCAAGCTCGCGTTTATCTCGCAGTCGGCAGCGGTATCGAACACTATCCTCGACTGGGCGCAGCAGCGTGAAATGGGATTCTCCTACTTCATTGCTCTCGGCGACAGTCTGGATATCGACGTTGATGAGCTGCTGGATTTTCTGGCACGCGACGGTAAAACCAGTGCGATCCTGCTTTATCTTGAGCACCTCAGCGACGCGCGTCGTTTTGTCTCGGCGTCGCGAAGCGCGTCGCGCAATAAGCCGATCCTGGTAATCAAAAGCGGGCGCAGCCCTGCGGCTCAGCGTCTGCTGCAGTCGCATTCCGGCATGGATCCCGCCTGGGACGCCGCTATTCAGCGCGCGGGTTTGCTGCGGGTACAGGATACGCACGAGCTTTTTTCCGCCGTTGAGACGTTAAGCCATATGCGCCCGTTGCGCGGCGAGAAGTTAATGATTGTCAGTAACGGCGCCGCCCCTGCCGCACTCGCGCTGGATGAGCTGTGGCGGCGCTTCGGCAAGCTGGCCACGCTGAGTGAAGAGACGCTGCAGCTCCTGAAAGATGCGCTTCCGACCAGCGTGACGCCCGGCAATCCGCTTGATTTACGCGATGATGCCAGCAGCGAGCGCTATATCAAGGCCATTTCCATTTTGCTAGATAGCCAGGATTTCGATGCGCTGATGATTATCCACTCCCCCAGCGCGGTCGCGCCGGGCAGCGAAAGCGCGCGCGCGCTCATTGAGGCCGTGCGCAACCATCCGCGAGGCAAATATGTCACCCTGCTCACCAACTGGTGCGGTGAGTTTTCTTCGCAGGAGGCGCGACGCCTGTTCAGCGAAGCCGGACTGCCAACCTACCGCACGCCGGAAGGCACCATAACCGCGTTTATGCATATGGTGGAATATCGCCGCAACCAGAAACAGCTCCGCGAGACGCCGGCGTTGCCCGGGAATTTGACGGCCAATACCGTTGACGTTCACCGGCTGTTGCAGCAGGCGATTGAAGAAGGCGCGACGTCGCTGGATACGCATGAGGTCCAGCCCATTCTGGGCAGCTACGGGATGCAGACCCTGCCGACCTGGATCGCCAGCGACAGCGCTGAGGCCGTGCATATTGCCGAGCAGATTGGCTATCCGGTTGCCCTGAAGCTGCGTTCGCCGGATATCCCGCATAAGTCTGACGTTCAGGGGGTGATGCTCTACCTGCGGACGGCGGCAGAGGTGCAGCAGGCAGCCGATGCCATCTTCGATCGGGTCAAAATGGCCTGGCCGCAGGCAAGGATCCACGGCTTGCTGGTGCAAAGCATGGCTAACCGCGCAGGCGCTCAGGAGTTACGCGTGGTGGTCGAACACGATCCCGTTTTCGGCCCGCTCATCATGCTGGGTGAAGGCGGCGTGGAGTGGCGCCCGGAGGAGCAGGCCGTGGTGGCGTTACCGCCGCTGAACATGAACCTGGCGCGTTATCTGATCATCCAGGCGATTAAAAGCAAAAAGATCCGCGGCCGGAGCGCGCTGCGTCCGCTTGATATTGCCGGGCTAAGTCAGTTCCTGGTACAGGTCTCTAACCTGATTGTGGATTGTGCCGAGATCCAGCGGCTGGACATTCATCCGCTGCTCGCCTCCGGCAATGAGTTTACGGCGCTGGACGTGACCCTGGATATCGCGCCATTCGAAGGAGACAGCGAGAGCCGTCTGGCGATCCGCCCGTACCCTCTGCAGCTAGAGGAGTGGGTTGAGATGAAAAATGGGGAACGCGCCTTGTTCCGCCCTATTCTGCCGGAAGATGAGCCCCAGCTGCGGGCCTTTATCTCTCAGGTCACGAAAGAGGATCTTTATTATCGCTATTTTAGCGAAATCAACGAATTTACCCACGATGATTTAGCCAATATGACCCAGATCGACTACGATCGAGAAATGGCGTTTGTTGCCGTTCGTCGCGCCGATAAGGGTGATGAGATCCTCGGCGTCACGCGTGCGATTTCTGACCCGGATAACGTCGATGCGGAGTTTGCCGTGCTGGTGCGCTCCGATCTTAAAGGTCTGGGCCTGGGAAGACGACTGCTGGAAAAACTCATCAGTTATACGCGAGATCACGGATTGTTACGCCTTAATGGCATTACTATGCCTAACAATCGCGGTATGGTGACCCTGGCGCGAAAACTTGGGTTTGACGTTGATATTCAGCTGGACGAAGGTATTGTTGCCTTATCCCTCAGTCTGACATCAGCAGACAAACGCGAGTAAGCTACTGGAAATGTTACCCACTTTGGACGGGACTGGTGGTATCATTGTCCGCTTATGTTGTTTGCATAGTACAGACAACCCTTCAATGAACAGAGAAGAAACGCACTGTGATGTTGTCAAAATTTAAGCGTAATAAACATCAACAACACCTTGCTCAACTACCGAAGATTTCTCAGTCAGTTGATGATGTAGAGTTCTTTTACGCTCCCGCTCATTTTCGGGAGACGCTTCTGGAAAAGATAGCCAGCGCCACGCGACGCATTTGCATTGTGGCACTGTATCTTGAACAGGATGAAGGCGGGCGCGCGATCCTGAACGCGCTCTATGAAGCCAAACGTCAGCGTCCGGAACTGGATGTTCGCGTGCTGGTAGACTGGCATCGCGCTCAGCGTGGACGTATTGGCGCTGCCGCATCAAACACCAATGCTGACTGGTATTGCCGCACGGCGCAGGAAAATCCTGGCGTTGACGTGCCTGTTTATGGCGTCCCGGTGAATACCCGTGAAGCGCTCGGCGTTCTTCATTTCAAGGGGTTCATCATTGATGACAGCGTGCTTTACAGCGGCGCCAGCCTTAATGATGTCTACCTTCATCAGCTCGATAAATATCGCTATGACCGCTACCATCTGATCCGTAATCCGCAGATGGCCGATATCATGTTCAACTGGGTTGATAAAAATCTGGTTCATGGCCGTGGCGTTAATCGTCTTGACGATCCCGAGCGTCCGAAAAGCCCGGAGATCAAAAACGATGTTCGCGCCTTCCGCCAGGAGCTGCGCGATGCGGTCTATCATTTCCAAGGCGATGCGAACAACGAAGAGTTATCCGTTACCCCGCTGGTAGGGCTCGGCAAATCAAGCCTGCTGAACAAAACGATTTTCCATCTGATGCCGTGCGCGGAGCAGAAACTGACTATCTGCACGCCGTATTTCAACCTTCCTGCCGTGCTGGTGCGTAATATCATTCAGCTGCTGCGCGAGGGTAAAAAAGTGGAAATCATCGTGGGTGATAAAACGGCAAATGACTTCTTCATTCCCGAAGATCAGCCGTTCAAAATCATTGGTGCGCTGCCTTATCTCTATGAGATTAACCTGCGTCGTTTCCTGAGCCGCTTACAGTATTACGTCAACACTGACCAGCTGGTTGTGCGTCTCTGGAAAGATGAAGACAATAGTTACCATCTCAAAGGCATGTGGGTCGACGATGAGTGGATGCTGCTGACAGGTAACAACCTGAACCCGCGCGCATGGCGACTGGATCTGGAAAACGCTATCCTGATTCATGACCCGCAGCATGAGTTAGCCGCCCAACGTGAACGCGAGCTGGAGCTGATTCGCACCCATACGACCGTCGTGAATCACTACCGCGAACTGCAGAGCATTGCCGATTATCCGGTAAAAGTTCGCAAGCTTATTCGCCGCTTACGTCGTATCCGTATCGACCGACTTATCAGCCGTATTCTGTAATATCCAGGCCCTGTCACCCGCAGGGCTTTTTTATGGAGCCCGTTGATGCGTATTCCTCTGGTACTGAGTGTGCTCTTCCTGAGTGGCTGTAGCCATATGGCTAACGATAGCTGGTCCGGACAGGACAAAGCACAGCATTTCCTCGCTTCCGCGATGTTGTCCGCAGCCGGTAATGAATATGTCCAGCACCAGGGATACAGCCGGGATCGTAGCGCGGCGATCGGGTTAATGTTCTCAGTAGGTCTTGGGGCATCAAAAGAACTGTGGGATAGCCGCCCCGCAGGGAGCGGCTGGAGCTGGAAAGATTTCGCCTGGGATGTCGCCGGCGCAACGACCGGCTATGCCGTATGGCAGATGGCGCGCTATTAAAGTCGAATGCCTTTCCCTTTGCGATGCAGCATCAGGGAGACAACAAACGCCAGTGCCCCCATTCCCGTTACGTACCAGAAGAATGTCGTTTCGCTTCCCCATGATTTAAGCGACAGCGCGACGTACTCCGCCGATCCGCCAAACACCGCGTTGGCTACCGCATAAGAGAGCCCTACCCCTAACGCACGTACCTGCGCCGGGAACATCTCGGCTTTCAATATCCCACTGATGGAGGTATAGAAACTGACAATCACCATCGCCACCATCACCAGCGCAAAGGCGGCATACGGTGAAGAGACATGCTGAAGCGCTGTCAGAATGGGAACGGTACATAATGCCGATAATCCGCCAAAAATGAGCATTGAGGTACGTCGGCCAATTTTGTCCGAGAGCGCACCGACGATCGGCTGTATGAGCATAAAGACAAACAGCGCCGCGGTCATGACCACACTGGCGACGTTTGCGTGCATGCCGGTGGTATTCACCAGGTACTTTTGCATATAGGTGGTGAAAGTATAAAAACTGAGAGAGCCGCCCGCAGTGAAGCCCAGCACCATGAGGAAAGCTTTGCGGTTACGCCATAACCCTTTGAATGTTCCCGCCTCCTTCAGCATCCGGACCTCTTTCTGAGAGGTTTCATCTAACTGACGGCGTAGCCAAAGTGCGACAATCGCCAGCACTGCCCCCATTGCGAAAGGAATTCGCCATCCCCAGGCATGAAGTTGTTCGTCCGTCAAAATCTGCTGCAGGATCACCACCACTAGAATGGCCAGCAGTTGACCGCCAATCAGCGTGACGTACTGGAATGAGGCGTAAAAACCTTTACGGCCTTCCAGTGCAATTTCGCTCATGTAGGTCGCACTGGTACCGTATTCACCGCCCACCGATAATCCCTGAAATAAGCGTGCCAGCAAAAGTAGCGCCGGTGCCCAGGTGCCAATCGATTCATATCCCGGTAAGCAGGCGATCACCAGCGAGCCAAAGCACATCATACACACCGAGATCAGCATCGAGGCCTTACGCCCTCGACGATCCGCAATACGGCCGAACAGCCAGCCCCCGATGGGTCGCATTAAAAATCCTGCGGCAAAAACCCCAGCCGTTTGTAGCAGCTGTGTAGTGGTGTTGCCGGATGGGAAGAAAATATGTGCGAAGTAGAGTGAACAGAATGAGTAGACGTAAAAGTCGAACCATTCAACCAGATTCCCTGAAGAGGCGCTGATGATTGCCCATACCCTTCTTCGGGTATCACTGTGAGCCAGCGTCCCGTGTGATGTCATGCTTTCTGTCATTGTGATTATTCTCCTGCCATAAACTGCGGCGTATTGAGCCAGAAGGCTCAATAACTTCGTAAATGAAATGTTATAATTTTGTTATAAATAACATTGCGACAGGGATCACACATTCCATTAGCAGGATAAGGGATTAAGAGAAAGGCCAGGATGGAGATAAAAGCAAAAAACCCCGCACCTTTCGGTACGGGGTTCTTCTAATTGATGCCTGGCAGTTCCCTACTCTCACATGGGGAGACCCCACACTACCATCGGCGCTACGGCGTTTCACTTCTGAGTTCGGCA
>NZ_JBIMQP010000014.1:0-103562 GCF_043945315.1 Enterobacter cloacae complex sp. 2024EL-00227 | reverse complement strand
ATGCCGAACTCAGAAGTGAAACGCCGTAGCGCCGATGGTAGTGTGGGGTCTCCCCATGTGAGAGTAGGGAACTGCCAGGCATCAAACAAGTGAAGAGGCCATCCGAAAGGATGGCCTTTTTGCGTTTATGCGCCAAAAAACGGTAGCCCGGGCAAGTCAGACCGCACTCCACGCCACAATAAACTGCGCAATCCCGTCCACATCATTTAAATCCAGCACCGGAACCTCAAGTTCCACTGCCACATCGCTAGCCACCGCAATGACATGCTCATCCAGCGTTAACTCGCTCAAATCATGCCCGGCATCGCTTCTGAAAAGTAGGATCTTAGGCACAGCCTCATGCTTAAACCCCTCAACCAGCACCAGATCCAGCGTGGAGTGATCCATCCGGTTAACCAGATAAGCGAGATTCAGCGGCGCCTCATCCGGCGTTTCTGTCATTAACGCCCAGCGCTGAGGACTTGCTACCATCGTTTGTGCTGCTCCGGCCTTACGCAGCTCATAGCTGTCTTTTCCGGGCGTATCAATGTCCATGTTGTGATGACTATGCTTAATCAAACCAGGGCGAAGCCCTCTGGCACAAAGCGCAGGAATGAGCTTTTTCAGCAGCGTGGTTTTCCCGGTCCCACTCCATGCGGAAATGGCTAAAAGGGGTATCATTTTTTCTCCTGCATCATCTGCAAATCTTCACTCGTATTTACGTTCACAAACGCTGATTTCACATCGCTAAAATCAACGGAATGGCCGCCAGACTCACGCATAAAGACCATCACTCTGCGCTCTCCCGCGGCCAGGTAGGCCAGCAGAGCAGGTGCAAGCGATCGATGCATCAACGCGACAGCAGGATGGTCACGTTCGCCGTCATGCACCCAAACCACAGGCGCTGTACCACGAAGCAGGAACAGACGCTCGACAAGACAGGACGGAATAAACGGGGTATCGCAGGGGCAGAAGATAAACCACTCACCCTGCGACTGTTGCATGACCGAAAGCATACCGGCAAGCGGGCCCGGGTAATTCTCAAGGCTATCCTGATAAACGGCGTAGCCGCTGCGCCGGTAAGTGTCGATATGCCGGTTAGCGCTGATGGCTATAGTCGTCACCTGACCTGCGAGCGTATCGGCGACATGCTGCCACAAGGGTTTTCCATTAAGAAGCTGAAGCCCCTTATCTTTTCCGCCCATTCGCGTTGCTCTGCCGCCTGCCAGAACGACCCCGATGATTTCCTGGCTAACATTCACGAATATCGCCTCTTTTATTGTGGGATTGACCCTGCTAACGTGTCACTCTAAATGAAAGGAGCACCACCATGAAATGTAAACGTCTGAATGAAGTTATTGAACTCCTCCAGCCCGCCTGGCAAAAAGAGCCAGAGCTCAATCTGATGCAATTTTTACAGAAACTGGCAAAAGAGTCAGGTTTTGACGGCGATCTGGCAGACCTTTCTGACGACATCCTGATCTACCACCTTAAAATGCGCGACTCTGCCAAAGATGCTGTTATTCCTGGTATTCAGAAAGATTATGAGGAAGATTTTAAGACTGCATTGCTGCGCGCCCGAGGCGTAATTAAAGAGTAAAAGCTTGTAAGCGGCGGCACCGAAATCGCCACAAGATGATATCCTGAATCATTCGTATAATTTCCGGATGATCGGATGAACGACCAGGCTTTTACTTTCCAGACATTACACCCGGACACCATTATGGATGCCCTGTTTGAACAGGATATTCGGGTGGATTCCGGGCTAACACCGTTAAACAGCTACGAAAACCGCGTCTATCAATTTCAGGACGAGGATCGTCAGCGCTATGTCGTAAAATTCTATCGTCCTGAACGCTGGTCCGCTGAACAAATTCAGGAAGAGCATCAGTTCGCTCACGATCTGCTGGATGACGATGTCCCCGTTGCCGCACCGCTAAAATTCAATAACCAAACGCTCCTTACGCACGAAGGGTATTACTACGCAGTATTCCCAAGCCTGGGGGGACGTCAGTTTGAAGCGGATAATATCGATCAGATGGAGTGGGTTGCCCGCTATCTTGGGCGTATACACCAGACGGGACGCAAAAAAGCCTTTATTGCCCGCCCGACTATGGGGATTCAGGAATACCTTCTTGAACCGCGCACAATATTCGAAACGTCTGCAATGATCCCCGCAGCGCTAAAGTATGATTTCCTCAACGCCACCGATAAGCTTATTGCTGCAGTGAAAACCTGCTGGCGCGATGATATTTCCGTCCTGCGCCTGCATGGCGATTGTCACGCCGGGAATATTCTCTGGCGTGACGGCCCGCTGTTTGTCGATCTTGATGATGCGCGTATGGGGCCAGCGGTTCAGGACCTGTGGATGTTGCTCAATGGCGACAAAGCCGAGCAGCGCATGCAGCTTGAAACCATTATTGAAGCTTATGAAGAATTTAGCCCGTTTAATTCAGACGAAATTGCCCTGATTGAGCCTTTACGTGCGATGCGTTTTGTTTATTATCTCGCATGGTTAATCAGGCGTTGGGACGATCCGGCATTTCCTCGTAATTTCCCGTGGCTTACCGGAGAGGATTACTGGCGTAGCCAGATATCTACATTTACTGAGCAGGTTAAGGTTCTTCAGGAGCCCCCTCTGCAATTAACGCCGATGTATTAATGGACACACCCAGGAGAGAGTTAATCATGAAAAAAATTTGGCTGGCGCTGGCAGGTATGATTCTGGCATTTAGCGCTTCTGCTGCACAGTTTACCGACGGCAAACAGTACATCACGCTGGAGAAGCCGGTCGCTGGCGAGCCACAGGTACTGGAGTTCTTCTCGTTCTATTGCCCACACTGTTACCAGTTCGAGCAGGTGCTGCATGTCTCTGACAACGTGAAGAAAAAGCTGCCGGAAGGCACCAAAATGACCAAGTACCACGTCGAGTTCCTGGGCCCATTGGGTAAAGACCTGACTCAGGCATGGGCGGTGGCGATGGCACTGGGCGTAGAAGATAAGATCACTTCGCCAATGTTTGAAGCCGTACAGAAAACCCAGACCGTTCAGACCACTGCGGATATCCGTAAAGTGTTCGTTGATGCCGGCGTGAAAGGTGAAGAGTACGATGCCGCATGGAACAGCTTCGTGGTGAAATCACTGGTTGCCCAGCAGGAAAAAGCGGCTGCTGACCTCCAGCTTCAGGGCGTTCCGGCGATGTTTGTTAACGGCAAATATCAGCTGAACATGCAGGGCATGGACACCAGCAGCATGGATATTTTCGTACAGCAGTATGCAGATACCGTGAAATACCTGGTTGAGAAGAAGTAATTTCGCTGATGTAAAAACGCCGGTCACTGACCGGCGTTTTTGTATGAAGACTTTATCTTGTCTATCTGTTCGTCTTTCTCTTTCCAGAGCGTATTAAGCCACTGCTGGAAACGACGTTTGAAGTTCTTATCGTTTACGTAATCACCGTGCAGTTCAGCGTCAATCGGGACCAGGTCGACGTGCACGACAATACGCGTCAGTTTGCCGCTGAGCATATCGAAGAACGGCGTCTTATCGTTTTCCGGATAGCAGAGCGTGACGTTAAGAAGTTTATCGAACTGTGCTCCCAGCACGTTAAGCGCCATCGCAATCCCCGCTGCCTTTGGCGGCAACAGATGCTGATAGGGAGAGCGCGTTTGCTGGCGCTTCTCTTCCGTAAACCGGGAGCCTTCAACAAAGTTCACGATGGTCGTTGGATGCGCACGAAACTTTTCACAGGAGCGGCGCGTGGTCTCCACATCCTTACCGCGACGTTCCGGATGACGAATCAAATAGCTGCGCGAATAGCGTTTCATAAACGGCATATCGAGCGCCCAGCAGGCCAGCCCGATAAAAGGCACCCAGGCGAGCTGCTGTTTCAGGAAATATTTGTTCATCGGGATGTGTTTGCGAAAAAGCACGCATAACACCACGATGTCCGCCCAGCTGTGGTGATTGCAGATCAGCAGGTACCAGTTCTTTTTGTTAAGGTTCTCCAGCCCTTTGACATCCCACTTCAGGTGCGGGTTAAGGCGCAACAGGATCGCCAGTCCTTCGCACCAGCAATACATCATGAAATTACAAAATGCGGACACGGCTCGCCACACCACGGATACAGGCAGCAGCAATTTAATGATCCCGGCGAGAATGATCGGTACGGAACAGGCGATCGTCACCAGGATAGTTAAAATGATGCTTAGCAGTAATGTTATTGCAGCGAGAAATCTCGACATGATGAGCTTTTTCAGGTAGTTAGCTGTAAGTGAGCGACCGGCTAGTCGACGCTGGGCGCTGATTTTACCAGAAAACAGACAAATGAATGGCGCTTTCACAGGGTGATTTGGCGGCTTTTACCCCGGCGCAGAAGATTTCGCTGTCGTTCTGCGTAAATCAAGGCTTATATCCACATAGACCAAACTGCCATCAGTTGGCCATATAGAGGCGATCTCATATCATAACAATCTGATAATTAAGATCTAAATATTGCCTTATATGTAATTTTTACGTCTGTTATTCATATGAAGTGAAAATACTCACAAACTTATCCACAGTTTGATTTTTACGAGCGATCCTCACGATCGCAAAATCTTTTCCTGTATCGGGCCTGAATAACTGATGTTTTCATCCTTCTGTGGCATCCTTTACGCATAAATTGATTAAAGGCACGGACATTATGGTTCAGATCCCAGAAAACCCTCTTATTCTCGTCGATGGCTCTTCTTACCTGTATCGGGCGTACCATGCGTTTCCTCCTCTGACCAACAGCGCAGGGGAACCTACCGGCGCAATGTATGGCGTGCTGAATATGCTGCGCAGCCTGATCCTTCAGTATCAGCCAACCCATGCGGCCGTCGTGTTTGATGCGAAAGGCAAAACGTTCCGCGACGAGTTGTTTGAACATTACAAATCCCACCGTCCGCCAATGCCTGACGATCTGCGTGCGCAGATAGAGCCGCTGCATGCGATGGTGAAAGCGATGGGTCTGCCGCTGCTGGCCGTTTCTGGGGTTGAAGCGGATGACGTCATCGGTACGCTGGCGCGTGAAGCTGAAAAGATGGGTCGTCCGGTACTGATTAGCACCGGTGATAAAGATATGGCGCAGCTGGTGACGCCAGGGATTACCCTGATTAACACCATGACCAACACCATTCTTGGGCCGGAAGAGGTGGTCGCAAAATATGGCGTGCCGCCAGAGCTGATTATCGACTTCCTCGCGTTGATGGGCGACTCCTCGGATAACATTCCTGGTGTCCCTGGCGTCGGTGAGAAAACCGCGCAGGCGCTGCTTCAGGGGCTGGGCGGGCTGGATACGCTCTACGCGGAATCAGACAAAATCGCCAGTCTCTCCTTCCGTGGTGCCAAAACCATGGCTGGGAAGCTGGAAGAGAACAAAGAGGTGGCTTATCTCTCCTATAAGCTGGCCACAATCAAAACCGATGTTGAACTTGAACTGGGCTGTGAACAGCTGGAAGTGCAGCAGCCTTCTGCGGACGAGCTTCTAAGCCTGTTTAAGAAATACGAATTTAAGCGCTGGACCACTGACGTGGAAGCCGGTAAATGGCTGCAGGCAAAAGGGGCAAAACCTTCCACAAAGCCGAAGGAGACGATTGTCGTTGATGCAGAAGAGCAGGCGGAAGAAGAAGCCGTGGCGCTTTCCTTCGACAATTATGAAACTCTTCTTGAAGAGTCACAGCTCATTGCCTGGATCGAGAAACTGAAAAAGGCGCCGGTCTTTGCCTTTGACACCGAAACGGACAGTCTCGATAACATCTCTGCCAATATGGTAGGCCTGTCATTTGCGACAGAGCCAGGTCATGCGGCCTATGTTCCCGTGGCGCACGATTACCTGGATGCGCCGGAACAGATCTCCCGTGAACGCGTGCTTGAACTGCTGAAGCCGATTCTGGAAGACGAAAAGGCGCTCAAGGTTGGGCAAAACCTCAAGTACGACCGCGGCATTCTGCAAAACTACGGCATTGAACTGCGCGGGATCGCCTTCGACACCATGCTTGAATCCTACATTCTGGACAGCGTCGCGGGCCGCCATGATATGGATTCTTTATCTGACCGCTGGCTCAAGCACAAAACCATCACCTTCGAAGAGATTGCCGGCAAAGGGAAAAATCAGCTCACCTTTAACCAGATCGCTCTTGAAGAAGCAGGGCGCTACGCGGCGGAAGACGCTGACGTTACGCTGCAGCTGCACCTGAAGATGTGGCCAAAACTGCAAAAGCACGAAGGTCCGCTGAATGTGTTCCAGCATATTGAGATGCCGCTGGTACCCGTGCTGTCCCGCATTGAACGCAACGGCGTGAAAATCGATCCAACGGTGCTGCATAACCACTCCGGGGAGCTGGCGCAGCGCCTGACCGAGCTGGAGCAAAAAGCGCATGAGCTTGCAGGCGAGCCGTTTAACCTCTCTTCACCGAAGCAGCTGCAAACCATTCTGTTTGAAAAGCAGGGCATCAAGCCGCTGAAGAAAACCCCTGGCGGTGCGCCTTCAACCTCTGAAGAGGTGCTGGAAGAGCTGGCGCTGGATTACCCGCTGCCAAAAGTGATTCTGCAGTACCGTGGTCTCGCGAAGCTGAAGTCTACCTACACTGATAAGCTTCCGCTGATGATCAACCCGAAAACGGGCCGCGTGCACACCTCATATCATCAGGCTGTCGCGGCGACCGGTCGTCTCTCGTCAACCGATCCCAACCTGCAGAACATCCCGGTACGTAACGAAGAGGGCCGCCGTATTCGCCAGGCTTTCATCGCACCAGAGGATTATCTGATTGTCTCTGCTGACTACTCGCAAATTGAGCTGCGCATTATGGCGCATCTGTCCCGCGACAAAGGCCTGCTGACCGCGTTTGCCGAAGGGAAGGATATCCACCGGGCAACCGCGGCGGAAGTCTTCGGCTTGCCGCTGGACAGCGTGACCAACGAACAGCGCCGCAGCGCTAAAGCGATCAACTTCGGTCTGATCTACGGCATGAGCGCGTTCGGCCTTTCACGCCAGCTCAATATTCCGCGTAAAGAGTCGCAGAAGTATATGGATCTCTACTTCGAGCGCTACCCGGGCGTGCTGGAATATATGGAACGTACCCGCGCGCAGGCGAAAGAGAAAGGTTACGTTGAAACCCTGGACGGCCGCCGTCTCTACTTACCGGACATCAAATCCAGCAACGCGGCGCGCCGCGCGGGCGCAGAACGTGCCGCGATCAACGCCCCCATGCAGGGGACCGCGGCGGACATTATTAAGCGTGCAATGATCGCCGTGGATGCCTGGCTCGAGAAAGAGAAACCGCGTGTGAAAATGATCATGCAGGTACACGATGAACTGGTATTTGAAGTGCACAAGGACGACCTCGACGCCGTGTCGAAGAAGATCCACGAACTGATGGAAAGCAGCATGACGCTGGACGTGCCGTTGCTGGTGGAAGTGGGAAGTGGTGAAAACTGGGATCAGGCTCACTAAGGGTTCTTCGCATAACGCGCTTTTTATGTAAGTTTGCAACATGGCAACGCGCTTTTTGTGACGATCATTAGAATTCCCTATGTAAAGAATGAAAAAAAACTACAAAAAGTGCTTTTTCTGCAACACAAAAAGGGGTAGAGTTATCGGCGTAGGGTACAGAGGTAAGATGTTCTATCTTTCAGACCTTTTACTTCACGTAATCGGATTTGGCTGAATATTTTAGCCGCCCCAGTCAGTAATGACTGGGGCGTTTTTTATTGCGGCAAAGAAATGTTCAGGCAAAAAAAGCGCGGCCATTGCCGCGCTCGGTATTACTCTTCTTCCGCTTCCGTCGCGGGTTCCAGCTCGCTAAACCAGGTGTCGAGCTTCTGACGCAGCTTGTCCACGCCCTGCTTTTTCAGCGAGGAGAACGGCTCAACCTGCACATCGCCGTTGAACGCCAGCACCGCTTCACGAACCATATTCACCTGCGCTTTACGCGCACCGCTTGCCAGCTTATCGGCTTTCGTCAGCAGCACCAGCACGGCGATATCGCTTGCCACCGCCCAGTCGATCATCTGCTGATCGAGATCTTTCAGCGGGTGGCGAATATCCATCAATACCACCAGACCTTTCAGGCACATGCGTTTTTCGAGGTATTCACCCAGCGCACGCTGCCATTTGATTTTCATCTCTTCGGGTACCTGCGCATAACCGTACCCCGGTAAGTCGACCAGGCGTTTGCCCTCTGCGACTTCAAACAGGTTGATCAGCTGGGTACGGCCAGGTGTTTTTGAGGTACGCGCCAGGTTCTTCTGATTGGTCAGCGTATTCAGGGCGCTGGATTTCCCCGCATTAGAGCGGCCAGCAAAGGCCACTTCAATACCGGTATCAGAGGGGAGGTGGCGAATATCGGGCGCACTGGTGACAAAATGCGTCTGTTGGTAGTTCCAGGTAGTCACGTGGTCGTCTCCAAAAATCGTAATCTGAGGGGGATTATACCTGAATGCGGGCAAAAGACTTTTTTCATTGCACTCAGCCTGTAGGCTTAAACCCTGGCCGCTGTGAGAGATTGGCTATACGTACTATGGGAGATTTCAGAGAAATCGCAGGAGCAAGAAAAAGGCAAACTGTTTTAAATCATCATCTTATTTCCAGGTAATTATCTGAAAATCCGTTTTTGTACCGTTTCGTTGCTTGTTAGTTTAAGCGAACACGGTAAAGTATGCGGCAAGGCGAGGAAGCCAACAGGATGATGACTTAAGGATAAGGGTCAGGAGCGCCAGGAGGCGAAGACGCAGGATTGTCAGGACGACCAGCGCCTGGAGGCGTTTTAACAGGAAATGGAACCGTATCACGGACGGTATTAGCCAAGGGATAAACAGGGTTTGTTGTTGGCAAACATGGAATGTCTGACCCGTTAAGGGTTGTGAGTCAGGAAAAAAGGCGACAGATTGCTCTGTCGCCTTTTTTCTTTGCTTGCTTTCTGCTAGATTTCGCCGCAATTCTATACTGAAGAAAACGACTTAAAGATAAAACATCATGAAAAAACCAACCTCCGCTGCGGGCGCGAAACGCCCTGCAAAAGCACGCCGCAAAACGCGCGAAGAACTGAACCAGGAAGCGCGCGACCGCAAACGCGACAAAAAACATCGCGGTCATGCTGCGGGTAGCCGTGCCAACGGTGGTGGTGCAGCGGGCGCTTCTGCAAAAAGCAAGCAGCAGAAAGATCCTCGTATCGGCAGTAAAACTCCCATTCCACTGGGTGTGACAGACACCCCGGTCACTAAGCAGCACAAACCAAAGAGCGAGAAACCTATGCTTTCACCGCAGGCTGAGCTGGATTTGCTGGAGAACGATGAGCGCCTGGACGCGCTGCTGGAACGTCTTGAAGAGGGTGAAACCCTGACCGCTGAAGAGCAGTCATGGGTGGATGCCAAACTGGATCGCATCGACGAGCTGATGCAGAAGCTGGGTCTGTCTTACGATGACGAAGACGACGAAGAAGAAGACGAAAAGCAGGAAGATATGATGCGTCTTCTGAAGGGTGGAAACTAACATTTGCACCCGGCAGGCACGATAGTCCTGCTTATAACCCTTCCGGTTATATGTTATCTGGTGTGGTTATTCGTTAAACTACGGCGGTTGTCGCGGCGACAGAAGTGGCTGCGCACCCGAATGATGTCCCGCAATGGGGTCAGAACGGGCCGCCGTATACGAACGCGACACCAACGGAAGGAGTGAGCATGTCAGCACCAACTATCGACTGGGATTTGGCCCTAATCCAGAAATATAACTATTCCGGGCCGCGTTATACGTCATACCCCACCGCGCTGGAGTTCTCCGATGCCTTCGGCGAGGAGGATTTTCAGCAGGCTGTCGCGCGCTATCCTGAGCGTCCGCTGTCGCTCTATGTCCATATTCCGTTCTGCCACAAGCTTTGTTACTTCTGCGGCTGCAATAAAATCGTGACCCGCCAGCAGCATAAAGCCGACCAGTATCTTGACGCGCTCGAACAGGAAGTTGTGCATCGCGCGCCGCTGTTTAAAGGCCGTCACGTCAGCCAGCTTCACTGGGGCGGCGGTACGCCAACCTATCTGAACAAAGCGCAAATAAGCCGCCTGATGACCCTGCTGCGCGGCAATTTCAGTTTTAACGTCGACGCTGAAATCTCGATCGAAGTCGATCCGCGTGAAATTGAGCTGGATGTGCTGGATCACTTACGCGCAGAAGGCTTCAACCGCCTGAGCATGGGCGTGCAGGACTTCAATAAAGAGGTTCAGCGCCTGGTGAACCGCGAGCAGGACGAAGACTTTATCTTTGCCTTACTCAACCATGCGCGTGACATCGGTTTCACGTCGACCAACATCGACCTGATTTACGGCCTGCCAAAGCAGACGCCGGAAAGCTTCGCCTTTACGTTGAAGCGCGTGGCTGAACTCAGTCCGGACCGCCTGAGCGTCTTTAACTACGCGCATCTGCCGACGCTCTTTGCCGCCCAGCGCAAAATCAAAGATGCCGATCTGCCTTCTGCCCAGCAGAAGCTGGATATCCTGCAGGAAACCATCACCTCGCTGACCGACACCGGCTATCAGTTTATCGGCATGGATCACTTTGCCCGTCCGGACGACGAACTGGCGGTCGCTCAGCGCGAAGGGGTCCTGCACCGCAACTTCCAGGGCTACACGACCCAGGGCGATACCGATCTGCTCGGCATGGGCGTCTCCGCCATCAGCATGATCGGCGACTGCTACGCGCAGAACCAGAAAGAGCTAAAGCTGTATTACCAGCAGGTGGATGAGACCGGCAACGCGCTGTGGCGCGGCATCGCATTAACCCGTGACGACTGCATCCGTCGCGATGTGATTAAGGCGCTTATCTGCAACTTCCGTCTCGATTTCAGGGACGTGGAAGCGCAGTGGGCGCTGAACTTCAGCGATTATTTCGCGGAAGACCTGAAGCTGCTGGCGCCGCTGGCGAAAGACGGGCTGGTGGACGTGTCGGAGAGCGCGATTGAGGTCACGCCGAAAGGGCGTCTGTTGATCCGCAATATCTGCATGTGCTTTGACGCATATCTGCGTCAGAAAGCGCGTATGCAGCAGTTCTCGCGGGTGATTTAAACGGTAATGCCGGGTGGCGGCTTCGCCTTACCCGGCCTACAAAAGTGCGAAATGTAGGCCGGGTAAGCGAAGCGCCACCCGGCTTTTCATCGCCAACTCGCTAGCTAAACAGCCCAACCAGCGCCGCACACAGCACCGCCGCAACGGCGGTTTGTGGCGTGTGGCTTTCAGCGGCTCCGCTAGAGAGCATATTCACGAATGTTTCCAGCATGATGTTCACCCCCAATTTCCGGGCACGATCATACAAAACTCATCGGAACAGTAAAGCGCAAAATAACGGCAATTTGCGCTCAATTAATAACCTTTACAAAAGCGCGGATATTACTCCATTCCCAGCTCTTTCAGCTTGCGCGTCAGGGTATTGCGTCCCCATCCTAACAGGCGAGCGGCTTCCTGCTTATGACCCTGGGTATGACGAAGCGCGGTGGTCAACAGCGTACGCTCCATCTCAGGCTGAGCCTCTGACAGCAGGTTTTGATGACCGGAACGCAGCGCGCGGTCAGCCCACTGCGCCAGCAGCGTCGCCCAGCTGTCCGGCAGCGCGTGTCCGCTACTGCTTTCCGGCGCGGTCGCCTCAAACAGCTCGGCCGGTAAATCCTGAATCAGCACTTCCTGACCGGCAGCCATCACGGTTAGCCAGCGGCAGGTATTTTCCAGCTGACGCACGTTGCCTGGCCACGCCAGACGCGTCAGAGCGGCATCGGTTTCGGGATGAAGCTGCTTAGCTTCCACACCCAGCTCGCGGGCAGCCACCTGCAGGAAATGACGCGCCAGGCGGGGAATATCTTCCCGGCGTTCACGCAGCGGCGGCAGATGAACGCGAATGACGTTCAGACGATGGAATAAATCCTCACGGAATTTGCCTTCCTGCACGCGCTGCTCCAGGTTCTGGTGGGTCGCGGCGATAATACGCACGTCCACCTTCACCGGCGCATAACCGCCCACGCGATAAAACTGCCCGTCGGCCAGCACGCGCAGCAGACGGGTCTGAACGTCCAGCGGCATATCGCCGATCTCATCCAGGAACAGCGTGCCGCCGTCAGCCTGTTCGAAGCGCCCCTGGCGAATGGTATTTGCGCCGGTAAACGCCCCTTTTTCGTGCCCGAACAGCTCGGATTCAATCAAATCCTTCGGGATCGCCGCCATATTCAGGGCGATAAACGGCGCTTTTGCCCGCGGGCTGTGGCGATGCAGGGCATGGGCCACAAGCTCTTTACCGGTCCCCGATTCGCCGTTAATCAAGACGCTGATGGAGGAGCGGGACAGACGGCCAATAATGCGAAACACGTCCTGCATCGCCGGCGCTTCGCCGATGATGTCGGTGGTTGGCCCAAAATCGGGCGCGTGGCGCGGCTGCTGCTGCTCCTGGTAATGGCTAATCGCGCGCTCAACCAGCGCCACCGCTTCGTCGATATCAAACGGTTTGGGCAGATAATCGAATGCCCCTTGCTGGTAAGCGCTCACCGCGGCATCCAGATCGGAATGAGCCGTCATTATGATGACCGGAAGCATAGGGTGGCGTTGTTTGATCTGCTTTAACAGCGCCAGCCCGTCCATGCCCGGCATACGGATATCCGACAGCAGAACATCGGGCGTTTTAGTGGTGAGTGCGTCGAGCACTTCGCTGCCGCTCTCAAACGTCGTGCAGCTTAATCCTGCCCCTGTGAGCGCGCGTTCAAGCACCCAACGGATGGAGCTATCGTCATCGACTACCCAGACTATCCCTCGTTGCATAAACGTCACCTTTATTTTTTAATCGGCAGGAAAACCGAAAACTCGGTATGTCCCGGCCAACTGGTAAATTCAATTTTTCCAGAGTGTTGGTCGATCAAACTGCGGGCAATGGATAAGCCCAGGCCGGTTCCGCCTTCGCGGCCGCTGACCATCGGGTAGAACAGAGTGTCCTGAAGATGCGATGGAATACCGGGGCCGTTATCCTCGACGTCGATACGGGCCGCAAGCCGATAGCGCACGCCGTGTAACGTGAGCTGGAAGGCGGTTCGGGTGCGCAAAATAATCTCGCCCCCTTCCGGTCCAAGCGCCTGCAGGGCATTGCGCACAATGTTCAACAGGACCTGCTCAATCTGATCCGGGTCATGGGCCAGTTCCGGCAGGCTTGGGTCGTAATCACGCACCAGCGTGACGTTCTCTGGCAGCTCCATGGAGACGAGCTTCACCACCCGCTCGGCCACTTTATGGATGCTTTCTGTGACGTGCATTCCCGGCTGCTGTGGCCCGAGAAGACGGTCAACCAGATTCCGCAGGCGGTCCGCCTGCTCGATGATGACGTTGGTGTACTCCGCCAGCGCAGGGTCGGGCAGCGCCTTGGTCAGAAGCTGCGCCGCGCCGCGTAACCCACCCAGCGGGTTTTTGATTTCATGCGCCAGGCCGCGCACCAGGTCTCGGGCGGCAATTTGCTGCGCATGCTGAAGCTGCTCCTGGCTCAGGCGACGCTGATTATCCATCGGCGCCATTTCCAGCAGGATCAAGCCTTCGGGAAGACGTTGCGCGGTCAGCGACAGAATGTGCGAGCGCCCGTCGATCACCAGCGTCACTTCGTTATCGGTGAAACCCTGGCCCGCCTGTAAACTTTCCTGCATCAGGCCAATATTCAGCGAAAAATAGCTCAGAAGTTCCGGAAGCGGGGTGCCGAACAGTTTGCGTGCGCTTTGGGCGAGCAGCTGCTGTGCCGCCGGGTTGGCGTAATGAACGGCCAGCTCGTCATCCACCAGCAAAATGCTGTTAATCAAAGAATTGAGGATCTGCCCAGCATCGGGCAGCGTGCCAGTTGCCATTCAGCAGTCTCCTGGAGTCGTTTGCACTAATTTAGTGCAGTATAGCGTTTTCGGCGTCAAAAGCGCGTGAGATCAGGTTGTTGGTGGAGAAAAAAGCCCATCCGGAGATGGGCTAAAAGTTTCCACGGCAACTACTCCCGGCGCTTGTCACGCCGGGTAAAACAACTTAATTAAACGCTGTAGTACAGTTCGAACTCAACCGGATGCGGCGTCATACGCACGCGGTCGTTCTCTTCAGTACGCAGGGCGATGTAGGCATCGATAGCGTCGTCAGTGAATACGCCACCTGCGGTCAGGAACTCGCGGTCTGCGTCCAGCGCCTGCAGGGCTTCTTCCAGAGAGCCAGCAACCTGTGGGATCTCTTTCGCTTCTTCTGGCGGCAGGTCGTACAGGTTTTTGTCCATCGCTTCGCCTGGGTGGATCTTGTTCTTGATACCGTCCAGACCGGCCATCAGCAGTGCTGCGAAGCACAGGTATGGGTTAGCCGCTGGATCCGGGAAGCGAACTTCGATACGACGCGCTTTAGGAGACGCCACCACCGGGATACGGATAGAAGCAGAACGGTTACGCGCAGAGTAAGCCAGCATCACTGGCGCTTCGTAGCCCGGGACCAGACGCTTGTAGGAGTTGGTGGTTGGGTTCGCCAGGGCGTTGATCGCTTTAGCGTGTTTGATTACGCCGCCGATGTAGTACAGCGCCTGCTCGGACAGACCGGCATATTTGTCACCAGAGAACAGGTTGGTACCGTTCTTGGACAGAGACATGTGGCAGTGCATACCGGAACCGTTGTCGCCAAACATTGGTTTTGGCATGAAGGTCGCAGTTTTACCGAAACGGTGCGCAACGTTGTGCACAACGTATTTGTAGATCTGAATTTCGTCCGCTTTTTTGGTCATGGTGTTGAAGCGGGTAGCCACTTCGTTCTGACCCGCAGTCGCCACTTCGTGGTGGTGAGCTTCAACAACCAGGCCCATCTCTTCCATCACCAGACACATGGTGGAACGAATGTCCTGTGCAGAGTCGACCGGAGGAACCGGGAAGTAACCGCCTTTCACGCCTGGACGGTGACCTTTGTTACCACCTTCGTATTTGGTGGAGGAGTTCCATGCGCCTTCGATGTCGTCGATAGCCACGTGGGAGCCAGAGATAGAGGCACCAAAACGGATGTCATCGAACAGGAAGAACTCTGGCTCTGGCCCGAACAGAACGGTGTCCGCGATGCCGGTAGAACGCAGGTACTCTTCAGCGCGTTTCGCGATAGAACGTGGGTCGCGGTCGTAGCCCTGCAGCGTGCCTGGCTCGAGGATGTCGCAACGGATGATCAGGGTAGGTTCTTCGAAGAACGGATCAATGACCGCAGTGGTTGCATCTGGCATCAGAACCATGTCGGATTCGTTAATGCCTTTCCAGCCACCAATGGAGGAGCCGTCAAACATTTTGCCTTCTTCAAAGAATTCGGCGTTCACCTGATGAGCAGGGATTGTGACGTGCTGTTCTTTACCTTTGGTGTCGGTGAAGCGGAGATCAACAAACTTCACTTCATGTTCGTTCAGCATCGTCAAAACGTGTTCAGCGGACATACTTAACTCTCCAGATTGGTCATTGTCGTCGTGGTAACGAGGTCTTCAGTTTCTGTTTGTACTGGCTGTTGCCATGTAATTTTTATAAAGCGAAATCTGTGCCAACTTTTAAAACACCCCAAAAAGGCGTTATCATGCGCACCATAGTGCAAAAGGGCTGCACCACAATGGTAATGTTGCACCAGTATAGTGCTTCAGTGTGAACACCGAGCACCATATTGGTGCAATTTTCGTTAAAGTGCCCTTTTTCGCTCCGTGAAAGCGATCACAAAGCATCTCTGCGATACTTGTTTGCGGAGGATGTTTGTGATCCTGTTTTGTAGTGCGATTAATCCGTGTACAATAACGCGCTATTTCTAATGCCTGAGGCAAAGTTGTGATCGAAAATTTGCGTAACATCGCCATCATCGCGCACGTTGACCATGGTAAAACTACCCTGGTTGATAAGCTGCTGCAGCAATCCGGTACGTTTGATGCACGTGCCGAAACTCAAGAGCGTGTGATGGACTCCAACGATTTGGAGAAAGAGCGTGGGATTACTATCCTCGCGAAAAACACCGCTATTAAATGGAATGACTACCGTATCAACATCGTTGATACCCCAGGGCACGCCGACTTCGGTGGTGAAGTTGAGCGCGTGATGTCCATGGTGGATTCCGTGCTGCTGGTGGTTGACGCATTTGACGGCCCAATGCCGCAAACGCGCTTCGTGACCAAAAAAGCATTTGCCCATGGCCTGAAACCAATTGTTGTTATCAACAAGGTTGACCGTCCTGGCGCACGTCCTGACTGGGTTGTTGATCAGGTATTCGACCTGTTCGTTAACCTCGACGCGACCGACGAACAGCTGGACTTCCCTATCATTTACGCTTCGGCGCTGAATGGTATCGCGGGTCTGGACCACGAAGATATGGCGGAAGACATGACCCCGCTGTATCAGGCGATTGTCGATCACGTACCGGCACCGGATGTTGATCTGGATGGTCCACTGCAGATGCAGATCTCCCAGCTGGACTACAACAACTACGTTGGCGTCATCGGTATCGGTCGTATCAAACGCGGTAAAGTGAAGCCAAACCAGCAGGTTACTATCATCGATAGCGAAGGCAAAACCCGCAACGGTAAAGTTGGTAAAGTGCTGACTCACCTGGGTCTGGAGCGTATCGACAGCGATCTGGCTGAAGCGGGCGACATCATCGCGATCACCGGTCTGGGCGAGCTGAACATCTCTGACACCATCTGCGACCCGCAGAATGTGGAAGCGCTGCCAGCCCTGTCTGTTGATGAACCAACCGTTACCATGTTCTTCAACGTCAACACCTCTCCGTTCTGTGGTAAAGAAGGTAAGTTCGTTACCTCTCGTCAGATCCTTGACCGCCTGAACAAAGAGCTGGTGCACAACGTTGCGCTGCGCGTTGAAGAAACCGAAGACGCTGATGCCTTCCGCGTATCCGGTCGTGGTGAGCTGCACCTGTCTGTTCTGATCGAAAACATGCGTCGTGAAGGTTTCGAGATGGCGGTTTCCCGTCCGAAAGTTATCTTCCGCGAAATCGACGGCCGTAAACAAGAGCCGTTCGAAAACGTGACGCTGGACGTTGAAGAGCAGCACCAGGGTTCTGTGATGCAGGCGCTGGGCGAGCGTAAAGGCGACCTGAAAAACATGAATCCAGACGGCAAAGGCCGCGTACGTCTCGACTACGTGATCCCAAGCCGTGGCCTGATCGGCTTCCGTTCTGAGTTCATGACCATGACCTCTGGTACCGGTCTGCTGTACTCCACCTTCAGCCACTACGACGACGTGCGTCCGGGCGAAGTGGGCCAGCGTAACAACGGCGTACTGATCTCCAACGGTCAGGGTAAAGCGGTTGCGTTTGCGCTGTTCGGTCTGCAGGATCGCGGTAAGCTGTTCCTGGGTCACGGCGCTGAAGTTTACGAAGGCCAGATCATCGGGATTCACAGCCGTTCTAACGACCTGACCGTAAACTGCCTGACCGGTAAGAAACTGACCAACATGCGTGCGTCCGGTACTGACGAAGCAACGGTTCTGGTTCCACCGATCAAGATGACCCTGGAGCAGGCTCTGGAATTCATCGATGACGACGAACTGGTAGAAGTGACTCCGCTGTCTATCCGTATCCGTAAACGTCACCTGACCGAGAACGATCGTAAACGTGCTATGCGCGGTGCGAAAGAAGAGTAATTCGGTTATGCCGTAGGCCGGGTATGCGCATGCGCCACCCGGCAACGAAAAAGCCGCTGAGCGATCAGCGGCTTTTTTTATTAGAACGAATACCGTAGCCCTAAACGGATCCGGTACTGCTCCCGGTTGTAATCATTCCATCGGTCCAGCCACTGCAGTTCGAGGTACGGCAGCCAGTTTCTGTCGATCTTATAGCTAAACTTATTGGTAATTTCCCAGTGATGGTCTTTGCCATTTTTGCTGTGATAATCATTCACCCGCTGGAAAAAGTGCGGTTCAAAGGTGTAGAAAAATGCATCCGTTACTTTGAAATTCCAGTAGTTGGCAAATTCATGCGTGTCGTTCTTATCCATCTGCCCGTTATAGTCCGGCGTATCGTAATTGTTATGGTTATAGCGATAGCGGAACGTCAGGTTAAACCAGTCTGTAAATTTGTAGTTGGTATCTAAATAGACCGCGCCACCCGAACCTGCGCTGCTGTCGTTAATCAACCCGCCGGGCTGGAAGGTGAGTTTATCGGTCGGCTTAAAGAGCGGATACCACCCCTCGATTTCGTTATAGCTGTGCTTAAGTTCATCCCATTTACCCACGTTATAGGCGTTGGTGAACATCAGTCCCGCGCCCATATCGAAGTTATAGCCCGCACGCAGGATCACCTCGTGCATCTCTGAGGCCGTATTGTAGGCTTCACGCGTTTCGACATAGGCCCCGGCAAATACCGGGCAGGACACAGACGACACGATCAGTACAGTGATGATTCTTTTCATAATTTGTCCATGTATCAGGTACAGAAAGGCCTCCCTCCTGATAAACAGGAAGGACATAGTGGCCGGATTTATTGTTATAAAGTGACTGCTGACGCTTTATTGTTGGCGGTTATCTCAGGGGTATTCGCGGTTTGTTTCTTCCGTTTTCCAATCTCCTCGATAATAAAGGCGAAGCGCGCTTCGTTGAGTTTATAAAACAGCCCCATGGTCACGGCAGCAACAATCGCCAGGCCGCACGGCCAGAGGAAAATCAGCTGACGCAACCCAAGCAGCGTGCCCGCGCTCTGCACGGCATGGGGAACGTAGCCAATCTGGGTCAGCATAATTCCAGGCAGGAAACCGGCGAGCGCGGCGGAGATTTTGCGCGAGAAGGTATAGCCGGTATACACCGACCCTTCGGCGCGAATGCCGGTTTTCCACTCGCCGTAATCAACGGTATCCGGCACCAGCGCCCAGTTCAGGCTATTAACAAACGCCGTGCCGAAGAAGGCCATGCAGGAAAACAGCACGAACAGCAGGGAACTGGTCCCCCAGAAGAAATTCAGCACGTCGCCCACCGCCCACAGCGCCAGCCCGCCCAGATAGACCTGTTTCTTGCCAAAGCGCTTTACCGCGCCGGGCACCAGAAACACGCCAATCAGAATGCAGCCCATGCTGAAAAAGCCCATCCACGACAGCAGATGCAGATCGTTCAGCACGTACTGGGTGTAATAGACCTGAATCGCCAGCTTGATGTTGAAGGCGGCGAGGGTACACAGGTTGGCGATGCACAGCACCAGCAGCGGCGGATTGCGGAAAATCGCGCAGAATGATTTCAGAATGCCGGGCTTATGGTGATCGGGCGTAAGCTCGACGTAGCGTTCTTTCACCCCGCTGTAGCACCACCACATGCAGAACAGGCCGCCGGTAACGAACACCAGCGCGGCCACCAGATAGCCAAGTGAGGGCTGGTGGACGAACAGCGCCTGAATGGGCATAAAGCCGACGGTGCAGAGCAACAGCCCTACCGTTGCGCCGCCCTGACGCCACGCCGCAAGCTGCGCGCGCTCGTTCGGGTTTTTGGTGATGGCCGGGACCATCGCACCGTAGGCGCAGTTCATCAGGCTATAGCAGAGGCCAAACATCATGAAGAGCACGGTGGCGAGGGCCGTTTTCACCGTCAGGCTAAAGTCGTTGGCCATAAACTGCGCCGTCGCGACCAGCGCCACCGGGACGGAGGCATAAAGAATAAACGGCCGGAACTTCCCCCGCGCGCCGATATTACGCCGTGAGTCGAGCAGCACTCCGGTCAGCATGTCGGTAAACGCGGTAAAAAACTTTGCCACCAGGAAAATAATGCCGCCATAGAACGCGGGCATGCCCAATTCATCGGTGTAAAACTTCAGCAGATACAGCGTGCCAATACACAGCATCAGGTTCGAGCCAAAATCGCCCATCCCGTAGGCGCACTTCTCTCGCAGGCTCAATTTGAGGGTTAACGGATCAGTATTATGTGTCATGGTCGATCCTCAAAGCGCCCCGCAGGGCGCTCTATCACGTCATTATGCCGTACGTTTGCGCAGTTCGATCTCTTCGACGATGCGCACATACATCTTCTCGTTGAGGTTGTAGAAGCAGCCCATCGCCACGATGGTGATAACCGCCAGCAGGCTCGGGTAGATAAATATCAGCTGCCGCAGCCCTTCAACCGTGCCACTCGATTGCACCACGTTGGGCACATAGCCGATCTGCGTGAGCATGATCCCCGGGAAGAAGCCCGCCAGCGCCTGGGAGACCTTCCTGAAGAAGGTAAAACCGGTATACACCGTTCCTTCGGAGCGCACGCCGGTGCGCCACTCGCCGTACTCCACGGTATCGGACACCAGCGCCCAGTTCAGGCTGTTCACGAACGCGGAGCCGAAAAAGGCCAGGCAGGAGAACGCCACAAAGCTCACCGAGCCGCCGCCGAAGAAGTAGTTGAGCAGATCGCCCGCCACCCAAATCATCAGCCCGCTGATGTAGACCTTTTTCTTGCCGAAGCGCCGCACCGCGCCGGGCATCATAAAGACGCCGATAAAAATACAGCCCATGCTGAAGAAGCCCATGTACGACAGCAGGATCGGGTCGTTCAGCACGTACTGCGTGTAGTAGACCTGAATAGCGAGTTTGACGTTAAAGGCGCCCAGCGTGCACAGGTTGGCGATGCACAGGATAAACAGCGGGCGGTTTCCGGCGATGGCGCGAAACGACTGCAGCAGCCCCGGTTTTTGCGCCGGGTTGGCGGGCTGCGCCTCGACGTAACGCTCGGTCACCCCCTTGTAGCACCACCACATAAAAAACAGTCCGAACAGCGAGAAGAGGGTGGCGGCAAAGATATAGCCAAGCTGGTCATTACCTTCAATCAGGTTCATCACCGGAACAAAACCCACGGTACAGAGCAGCAGGCCCAGCGTAGCGCCGCCCTGGCGCCAGGCGGCCAGCGAGGCGCGCTCGTCCGGGTTTTTGGTAATGGCGGGCACCATCGCGCCGTAGGAGCAGTTCATCATGCTGAAGAACAGGCCGTACAGCATGAACAGCACCGTCGCCATCACCGTTTTACCGGTGATTTCAAACGGCGTGCCAACGAAGTTGGCAATCGCCAGTAAGGTCACCGGGAACGCCGCATAGAGCACGAACGGGCGGAATTTTCCTTTCGGGCCGATCTTGCGCCGGGAGTCGAGCATGATCCCGGTGCCCATATCGGTGAAGGCGGTAAAGAACTTCGCAATCAGGAAGATAATTCCGCCGTAGGTGCCCGGCAGCCCCAGCACGTCGGTGTAAAACTTCAGCAGATAAAGCGTGCCGATATCCAGCAGGATGTTTGAGCCGAGATCGCCCATCCCGTAGGCGAGTTTTTCTTTAAACGGCAGGCGTAGGGTTGCCGGATCGGAAGTATGTTGACTCATTATTGTTCTCCGTCTGCCCGCAGGTGGCCCCGCGGGCGAGCCTTATCAGATATGACGTAAGGTGCTAAACAGATCTGCCCATTCGCTGTGCTGGCGGTAGAAGACCGGCGGCTTGCCGAGCGGGGCATCTACGGTCACGTCACCGCCCCGGCAGATTTCCCCGGTCCACGCATTCACCCAGCTGTCCTGCGGCAGATAGAGCGACCAGTCGCGGCGCCCCTCTTCATGAACCGGCGCCACCAGCAGGTCGCGGCCAAACAGGTACTGGTATTTCAGCGTGTAGGCGCGCGCGTCGTCCTCGTAGTGCAGGAACAGCGGACGCATCACCGGCAGGCCGCTTTTCGCGTTCTGCGCGACCGCAGCTTTGATGTACGGCTTTAGGGTGGTGAAGACGGTTGTCATGCGCGCGAAGTGCGCGATGGTTTCCGCGTCGCCGTCGAACTGCCAGTTGTCGCCGGGACGGTTGCCCTCATGGGTACGCATCATCGGCGTAAAGGCGCTGAAGTCGCACCAGCGCAGCAGCAGCTCTTTGCTGCGCTTCATCTCGAACAGGGTCGTATAGCCGCCGATGTCGCTGTGGTGCAGGCCGTGCCCGGTCATCGCCAGCGACAGCGCCGCAGGGATGACGGACGCCAGACCGTCGTCCAGGCTCCAGTCGACGTTCTGATCCCCCGCCCACATCATCACCGAGTGCTTCTGGCTGCCGGTATAGCCCGCGCGCATGAAGAACAGGATCTCGCCGAGCTTGCCGGTCTCCTGAAGCGCTTCGTAGTTACATTTGGCCCACAGGGCAGGCCAGGCGTTATGCATGATCTCCGCGCTCACGCCGTTGTGCAGGAAGGTATCGGTCGGCAGGTACTCCCCGAAATCGGCCATCCAGCCGCCGCAGCCCAGTTCGATCAGGTTCTTTTTGATGACCTCTTTGTACCAGTCGTAGGCTGCCGGGTTGGTCAGATCGATTACGCCCGCGTAGAACTCGCCGAACTCGACGTGGTAGTCCTTGCCGTCGGCGTTTTTGGTCAGATAGCCGCGTTTCGCGGCCTCTTCGCAGAGATCTTTATCGCTGGCGACGTACGGGTTGATATAGGAGAGGAACTGCACGCCTTCCTCTTTCCACTTCGCAATCCGCGCATCAAGCTGCGGATAGAGCGCGCTGTTCCACTTCCAGTTCCACATCACGCGCTTGCCGAAGGAGGTCATGCGAATGCCGGACCAGTCCTGCGCCCAGATGCCGTTGACCTTTACGCCGCCGTTACGCATGGCGTCGAGCTTCTGCTGGCACACCTCGGTGCCGCCCTGAATGCCCAGCGTCACGCCGTCGTACACCCAGTCCGGCAGCTCCGGCTGACGCCCCAGCAGGCCGGTCAGTTTTTCCAGCAGATCGACGTACGTTTGCGCACATTCGAAGCGCAGCGTGGCGTTATCTTCCCAGAACGCCAGCTCGTGGAACTCCGGCGCGCTGAAGTCGAAGTTCATATAACAGCTGTTATCCACGTGGCAGTAGTACTTCTGGGTGCTCACGAAGGTAGGCTGCGGGAAGAAGGTCCAGTAGTAGTCACCGCCCGCGTTCTCTTTGCAGTCGGCCTGCCAGGTGACGTAGGTTTGCTTATTGCGGCCCACGCCCTGCTCGCTGGTCCACAGCGGGAACGGCTTGCCGCGCAAATCGAAATACGAGAACTGCTCGCCGCAGCCGTAAATATGATCTTCCGGCTGAGCTGCCAGCCGCAGCCAGATGCGGTTATGGCTGGCGGCGTCATTTTTCAGCTTCAGCTCCAGACGGCCTTCCGCATCCACGCCCACCAGCAGCGTCGCGCTTACCGCATCGCCGCGGGTAAAGCGGATCGCCCAGCCCGCGCTTTGCTGCGTGACGGTCGCGTCCGTCAGGGCAATCTTTTCGTTGAGCTTGTCTTTGATGCTGAAGTTGCCGCGAAACATCTCGATATCCGCCTCGCCTGCGCCAATCCACAGGCAAGGGGCATCCGCGGTGTGGGATAAAATCAGACGGTCCTGCCAGCGCAGGGTGAAGCCACTTTCGTTATTTTTCAGGTCAATATTGTGTAGGGTACGCATAAACACTCCGTCTTTATTATTTGGCCAGGCTATCCAGTAATCCGGCGGCGACGGCAGGGGCTAAGCCCGGGGCCAGCGGCAGGCGGGGGATCACCAGGCAGTGCAGCAGGTGGTAAATATCCTGCTTGCCGTCCCAGACTTTGGTGGTCACTTCGTTGTTGGTGTCCAGCTCCTGCCACCAGGATCCGTTCTCGTAATCCATCAGGTATTTGATGCAGTAATCCCACCACTTCTGATACCAGGCTTCGTACTGCGCTTCGCCGGTGACGGTATAGAGGGCATAGGCCGTGCCCATCGCCTCGACGATTGGCCAGCGCACGCGTTCGCGGACGATTGGCTTGCCGTCCCAGCCCACGGAATAGACAAACCCGTCGGCGCCGTCGGGTGCCCAGGCGTCGCGGATGGTGGCGTGGAACAGGCCTTTCGCATCTTCCAGCAGCCATTCCGGCGGGGTCTCAAAGCGCGCTTCCAGGGCGGCGCGCAGGTGCAGCATCAGGCGGCCCCACTCGATCCAGTGTCCCGGCGTGCCACCGTAGGCGCGGAAGCGGTGGGCGGGGTTATCGATGTTGTAGTCGCGGATCGGGTTCCAGTCGGTGTCGAAATGCTCGTTAACGCGGTACTCCCCTTTGCGCGCCACGTCGTGAATAATCACCGAGGCGATGCGCAGGGCGCGGTCGAGCCATTTACGGTCGTGGGTCACGTCATAAACGATCAGGAAGGCTTCCACGGCGTGCATGTTGGCGTTACCGCCGCGATAGTCTTCCGTTTTGCTGAAGGCTTCATCCCAGGACTCCAGGCACATCTGCTCCTGTTCGCTCCAGAAGTAGCGCTCAATCACCTCGATGGCATCGTCCAGCAGCTTACGTGCCTGCGGGTGACCCGTGGTCACGGCGCTCGCCGCGCCCAGCAGGACGAAGAAGTGCTGATAGCCCTGCTTGGAGGCGTCAATGACGCCTTCATCGTTTACGCAGGCGTACCAGCCGCCGTGCTGCTTGTCGCGCAGCGGGCCGTTGAGGGCATTAATGCCGTGCTCAACCAGCGCATACGCGCCGGGACGGCCCATGTTCGCCGCCACCGCGTAAACGTGCAGCATTCGCGCGGTGATCCACAGGTGGGTGCCCATATCGCTGCGCACCTGGCCGTTATTGCCCAGCCAGCCAAAGCCGGTCGGTACGGCGGCGTTTTTACCGAAATCGAGAATGCGGTCGGTCTCTTGCTCGAGCCAGCGGTTATGGCTCAGGGTGTTAAACCATTTCATGTTCGGGTCCTTTCTTAACGGCGAGCCATCATTTCGTCGACGATCTCACCCAGACGCTGAAGTTTGGGGACGGAGATATCACGCAGCATCAGCTCGGTGTCCGGCAGGCCAATCACAGAGGACCAGACGGCGCGACCGGCTAAAAAGCCCGATGCCCCCGCCTGCATCGCCACGCTCACGGCGCGCGGGAAGAGCTTATCGTCCACGCCGGACGAGAGGATCACCCACGGCATGGCGATGTTCTCGTTCAGCTTTTGCGAGGCCGCCAGCAGCGCCTGCTGCGTGCCCTTGCCAAACAGCGGCATCTCCACCTTATAGAGGTCGGCACCGCTGTCGCCCAGCTCTTTCGCCGCATCGATAATCGCCTGTTCGCGGTTAAATTCGGCACCGCGACGCGGCGGACGCACCACCGGCTCGATAATGCTCAGCAGACCGTTATCGTGGCACAGCGTATTGAACGCTTTCACCATCTCCAGGCGCTGCTGCGGATCTTCATCGCTGCGCCACAGCACCAGCAGCTTCAGTGCTTTGCCGCCATCGCGTTTGACCGCCTGCGCGTCGACGTTCTTGTCGATCGCCACGCTGTCGACCGGAATACCGTTCCCCGGAATAAACTCGTCGGCGGCCACAATCATCGCGCAGCTGTTGGCCACGGCCTGCTGCTCGACAATCTGGCGATAGCAGAACTGCTGGTCGACGAGAATGGCAGAGGCGTACGGTGACAGAATTTTTGCCGCGTTGACCTTAAAATCGGTCAGGTGCTGGTCGGTTACCGGCACCGGCGCGCCTGCGGCGGCAAACATCAGGCGCATCGCTTCGCGCTGATCCACGGCCAGCATCGCAAAACCGCCGGAAGGTCGGGTGATATCTTTCAGGGTGTACATCGTCATTCCTCAGTCCTTTCGTATCAGTGTGATTTTTTCAGCCCGGCAGAAGCGCGAACCTGTTCAAGAATGGCCGTCCAGTCTTCGCGCCCGCGCCCGGCGGCGCGTGCCTGGTTGTAAACTTCGCGGGAGGCCGCGCCCAGCGGCATCGGAACGTGGAGCTGGTTGGCCACGTCGAGGGCGATCCCCAGGTCTTTATGCGCAAGGTCGATCATGAAGGCGGGAGAAAGATCCCCTTTCAGCACCTTGTTCGGCCAGGATGTCGTGAAGTGGCCTTTACCCGCAGGCGTACCGCTCATGACCTTGAGCGCCACGTCAAAGGAGAGGCCAAGCGCTTCGCACAGCACGGCGGCCTCGGCGGAAAGGGCGTTCAGGGCAATGCTCATGTAGTTATTGATAAGCTTCACGCGGATGCCCATGCCTGGCCCGCCGGCGTTAATCAGCTCATTGCCCATCGCCATTAAGACCGGGGTGGCGCGCTCAACCTGCTGCGCCGTGCCGCCTGCCAGCAGGAGCAGCGTGCCGGCGATGGCATGGTCTGAGGTGCGCCCGACGGGCACGTCCATCAGGCTGAAGCCACGCTCAGCCATGTCGCGTATCAGCTCGTCGGTTTGCAGCGGGTGAATGGTGGACATATCAATGACCAGTGCGTCGCGGGATAACCCTTCGCACACGCCGTGCTCGCCGAACAGGACGCTGCGTACCAGGTCGCCGTTTGGCAGCATGGTGATCACGAATTCGGCGTCCGTTGCTGCCTGCGCGGGCGTTGCCGCCGCCCGAGCGCCGCTTTCAACCAGCGCCTGAATCGCCTGCGGGTTTACGTCAAAGACGTTAAGCTGGTGACCTTGTTTCAACAGATTCTTCGCCATTGGCGCGCCCATCTGCCCTAAGCCGATAAATGCGATTGCTGACATGCCTTTCTCCTGTCACATCGTGTCAATTTTTGCGCGTTTATGTTGTCTGTTTTTGATCGTATTTGTAATTTATAGTCAAAAAATTGACACGGGTCACTTTTTAAACATTTGGTGAAATTAAAATGAAGGCATCAGAAATCGCAGAAGGAATCACCATGTCTCGCATCGTTTGTGTCGGCATTACCGTGCTGGATCGCATCTGGTATCTCGATGATTTACCAAAAGAAGGTGGGAAATATGTCGCAAAAGACTATACGGAGGTGGGCGGCGGCCCGGCGGCAACGGCGGCAGTGGCGGCGGCGAAACTGGGCGCGGAAGTGGATTTTATTGGCCGGGTGGGTGATGACGATACCGGCAGACGGCTGCTGGCGGAGCTGGAATCCCTGGGGGTGAAGACCCGCTACACGCGCGTGTTTAAGGGTGCCCGATCGTCACAATCGGCGGTGCTGGTGGACGCAGGCGGAGAGCGCGTGATTGCCAACTACCCCAGCCCCGATCTCCCTGCGGCGGCAGACTGGCTGCATGAAATCGACTTCTCTCAGTGGGATATTGTCTTAGCCGATGTGCGCTGGCATGACGGGGCAAAACAGGCATTTACCCTGGCCCGTCAGCAGGGCGTTCCGACGTTGCTGGATGCGGATGTCACCCCGCAGGACATCGCGGAGCTGATCGCCCTAAGCGATCACGCGGCTTTCTCCGCGCCGGGGCTGCGGCGCCTTACGCAGCGGGACGAAACAGAAAATGCCCTGAAAAAAGCACAAACGCTCACAAATGGACATGTGTATGTTACGCAGGGGCGAGACGGGTGCTTCTGGCTGGAAAACGGCGCATTGTGTCATCAGCCGGGCTTTGAGGTGAACGTGGTGGATACCACGGGGGCGGGCGACGTGTTCCACGGTGCGCTGGCGGTCAGCCTGGGGCAGCAATGGCCCGCCGCAGACGCCGTGCGTTTTGCCAGCGCCGTCGCAGCGCTGAAATGCACGAAGCCCGGTGGACGCGCGGGTATACCTGACTGTGATCAAACCCGCTCTTTTTTGTCACTTTTTGTATAAAATGCGGGGCGTGATGGTTTTCAGAGGACAGCCCATGAGCCTTACCGAACTGACCGGCAACCCGCGTCACGATCAGCTGCTGACGCTGATTGCCGATCGCGGCTATATGAACATTGATGAACTGGCGCAGCTGCTGGATGTCTCCACGCAAACCGTGCGCCGGGATATCCGTAAGCTCAGCGAGCAGGGGCTGATCACGCGTCATCATGGCGGGGCGGGCAGGGCATCCAGCGTGGTGAACACGGCGTTCGAGCAGCGTGAAGTCTCGCTTACCGAAGAGAAGCGGGCGATTGCCGAAGCCATTGCGGACTATATTCCCGATGGCTCGACTATTTTCATCACCATCGGCACGACCGTAGAGCACGTTGCCCGGGCGCTGCTCAACCATAACCACCTGCGCATTATCACCAACAGCCTGCGGGTGGCGCATATTCTGTATAAAAACCCGCGTTTTGAAGTGATGGTGCCTGGCGGCACGCTGCGCCCGCACAATGGCGGGATTATCGGGCCTGCGGCAACGGCGTTTGTGTCTGATTTTCGGGCGGATTATCTCGTGACCAGCGTGGGGGCAATTGAGCACGACGGCGCGATGATGGAGTTTGACGTCAATGAAGCCAGCGTGGTGAAAACCATGATCGCCCACGCTCGCCACATTCTGCTCGCGGCCGATCATACGAAATTTACCGCATCCGCTGCGGTAGAGATTGGCAACGTGGCGCAGGCCACGGCACTCTTCACCGATGAGATGCCTGGCTCGGCTCTGCAAACTCACCTGAAATCCAGTAAGGTTGAAATCATCCTGGCCAGTACCAGCGATGATATTGCCTGAAGCAAAAAAAGCCGCTGAGCAAACAGCGGCTTAAATATTGTTATTTAAAGCTGTATTTCACCCCTAACATCCCCTGCGTATCGCTGTAGCCTTTATCGCCTATCTGCTGAGCCACGTTGCCCCATACGCTAAGCTGCGGCGTAATCTGCCCCTCTACGCCGGTCTTGAGTTCACCGATATTGCGCGTACCACGCATGTCATTGCTGACGTCATCCATGCGGATACGCGTGGTCTGGGTGTTGTGGATCCAGTTCGCTTCGATAAACGGCTGGAAGGTCCGTGATTTACCGTCGTCAATCGCGTTATGTCCGCTGATGTAGGCCTTCACGCCGAGACGTGTCATCAGGTTGCCCTGAGTCTCGTCTTTCACCCGCGTGCCGTTGCGCTCGCGATGATCGTCAGCCTGCACGTCCATCCAAACGGCCTGCGCTTTCGGCTGGATCCAGTAGCTGTTGCGGCTGCTTTCGCCCACCTTAACGCTATAGCCCGCTTCGACAGAGGCGGTCACGCCGCTGGAACGATAACTCTCAGTGGCCTGATCCTGTCCCATTACCTTATTGTCGAACCAGTTATACAGCACCCAGCTATCAACGTAGGTGCCACTTTTATCCGCCTCGTTTGCGTACCAGGTACCATACAGACCGACGCTATAGCCATTCACTTCACCGCGTGAATGGTATCCGGTCAGGCTGGAAGCGCTCCGGCTCTGGCTGTTGCCGTAGCCCACCATCAGGCCGAGATGCCAACGGTCCAGGCCATCGGCGCTCCACTGGGCGACATCGCCACCCAGCTGCAGCACGTAGCGATTGGCGGTGGTTTTTAGCTGGCCGCTGCCGTCGTTAAAACGCGTATGACCGCCGACGTTACGCATCCACAGGCTCGTCACTTTCTGCTCGCCCGTAAGCATGTCGGTGTACTGCGTTTCACCCAGACGATCGTGCAGACGGGTCATAAACAGCGTATTGGCCGCATAGCTGTTTGCCAGATAGCTGCCAAATTCCGGGCGATACTGGTGCTCGCTTTTCGGTGGTGCGGCTGGGGGGACCGGCTCTTGCGGCGGGATCACCGGGTCAACGGGCGGATCTACCGGGTCCACTGGGTCAACAGGTGGATCTACGGGGTCGACCGGTGGGTCTACAGGATCAACGGGCTCGACCAGGCTGGTCAAAAACCAGTTTTTACCTTTTTGCACCACGTTATAGTCATATCCCCCCGCCACGATACGGCTGGCCTTCTCAAACGTCCCCTCAGAGTTGCCGCCAACGCTGACAATTTCAATCCCTTCTACGGTTTGCGCGCCGGCACCGCCAATGTTGTTCACTTCCACCCCGGTATGACCGGAGGTGTTGCCTTCAACGATCAGTTTGTCCGTTTCCGAAGTGTCGTCAAACAGCACGGTATTGAAGACCAGCTTGCCGCCGTTGCCGATAAAATCATCCTTGATGGTCAGCGTTTGCCACGCCGCATCCTCTGCATGCTGGAAATTAATCGTGCCGCCCGCATTCAGCGTCAGGCTGGTCAGCGTGGAGCTGTCGCGCAGATTCCAGACGGCATCATTCATCGTCAGTACGAGAGTACCGGTACCCGCGGCGTTGCTCTCAATGAAGGACGCTCCGTTCCACAGGGAGTTGTCATCCATAGTCAGCGTAATGGTACTGTTTTGTGCCGGAAGCGCGCTGGTGGCCGCGACGCCGCCTGCGGAAAGGATATCGCCGTTGAGGATGAACTTGCCTCCTGCGGACGCATCAATCACCCCGCCGTTACTGGCGTTCAGGGCATAGCTACCGCTGTCGCGCTGGCCTGCGGTGGTAATGGTTGCACCACCCGCGAGCGCTATCACGCCGCGCGACCAGGCATACATCCCATGCGGCGCCTGCGCGGAGCTGTTGGTTTTCTCGCTGCTGTTTACCGCAATGGTGACGTTATCTCCCAGATTCACCGCACCGGTGTACGCGTAGACGCCGTGCGCACTGGCACCGTTGGTCGTGATGGTGACGCCTTCATCAAGGGTGATGGTTGACGAGCCGGTAGAATAAACCCCGGAGGCACTGGCCGCGTCGGTGGTAATCGTCGCGCTTTCGCCTAGCTCAATTTTTGACGCAGAGCCCGCGTACAGGCCATAGGCCGATGTGCCGTACGTTTCGATGGTCGCCTCATCGCCCAGCCGGACGTATGAGCCGCTCTGGTTGGTACGAATGCCCTCAGCGTAAGTCCCGCGCGTCACAATATGCGCACGATCGCCGACGATAACGTTATTTTTTGCCTTTGAGGCATCATTCAGTGCATAAGCGCTAATCCCGCGCCCGGTGCTGCCCGTGGTTTCGATATAGAGATCGTCACCCACATAAATATTGGCGGAGCCGAGAGAACCCTGACTGAAGGAGCTGTACCCGGCATTGATGCCGTCACCGCTTTGGCCGTTAACGTAGATATGGGTGCGGTCGCCGGTAATGATAAATACCGGGTTGGCCGGCGTGTTCATCCCGTGGGTACGAATACCGTCGACGTCTTTACCATTATTGGCAGCCACTTTTGACTGGGTGCGAATAGTCAGATCGTCACCAAATATCACCCCCGGGCTGCCGGACGTGGAGTTCTGAATAACGGTAACGGAATGCTCAAAGGCTTCCGCCCCAGGCCCTTCGAGAGTGATCCCATCTCCGTAAATCGGGATATTCCCCGGGCTGTACTGGTAGACATAGTTAGGATCGCCGGTATTTTTGCTAAAGTTCGCGTTTGCCGTTGCGGGTATCAGCGCCTGTATTTCTGCAGGCAAATCCGTTACCGCTCCGGAGGCAGGTAAATTAGCAAAATCTATTACCGCTGCATGTGCGGTAAATAGCGCTGACGTTAACGCCAGCGAAATCGCAGCGGCGACTGGTGAGTGTTTCATTAAATATGGCATGACTGCCCCCTTTCTTTCAGGCGTAGAACATCCTCCACACCATTAAATGTGGGTAGGTAAACAGGTTGAAATTACAAAATAGAAACGAGAACTTTATGAATACTGGTGCCTAACTTCCTCTCAAGTCGTATTTTATGAACATAAATTTTTTTAACATCAATGCCGTCTGATTTTATAATCTCCTGGAGGCAAGCACCTGACAAAAATCTGTTCAGTAACGTAAATTCAACAGCGTTCAACATGCTGCCGCGTCTGCTATTTAACCGTCTCCCGGAGAAAAGATGGCTGATTTTTTCCTTTAATATAATGTCGTTGTCATTCGAATAAATAATTCCCTTTATTTCACTGCGCTGCATGAAAAAATAATTGGCCAATGCTTCCAGCTTGCGGTCTGTGATAATCACGATGTTCATGTTAGTTCTCACCAGACGTTCAATCCATTGCGGATCGGCAAGTACACGCAGGTTGCAAAACGAAAAGTCTACAAATATAAAGCCGCGTAATAAGTGATTCTTGTTTCCTTGCAATATTTTATTTTCTACTGCAATCTGCAGGAAATGGTTACCACCTGGCCAAACTGCGAATGAGGCATTTCCACAATATTGTGAACGTACTGCGTTATCTGGAAATAACTGACAGGACAATTCACAGCTCATACAGCGGACAACCTTATGCGACGATGTCATCATCCAGTCCACTCCTGTCTTATTTTCACTGTCAATATTTCACTGCCATCCAAATGTGTCAATCTTGAAACATATCCCGTGCCCCTCTCTTGTTTATGATAAATAGTGATGAAGAATATAAATTCCTGGTGATGTCTATTTTTTCAGGCCGTAGCCATAGCGAAAGGACATACTTTGGCCATCGTATTCCAGGACTATTCTTCAGCCCCTTAAGATTATTCAACAAAAAAATCCCGGAGGACGATTTACGAAATAGCACTAATAGCTAAAGATTCGTTTCTTAAATCGGCCGTAACGACAGTCTTTTCGCGACTTGGGGCTCAATATAATGAGTGGGCCAGGCGAAGTGTAATGAAATCTCATTATGTCGTTTTAGATGAGAGAAACCTAAGAAAACCGTCTTTTAACTGATTGAAAAATAATGTGTTATTTTTAATCTTAGTTGGGGTGGTATCGCGTCCTGATCCTTCTGACCTATACTGTTGTTAAATATACGTATATCTTTCTGGTGTATATAGTTAAGGGTTGTTATTGCTGAGGAAAGGAAAATTGTATCTTATTAACAAATTGGTCGAGTATGATCCAGAAAACAAAAACCTGGTAAATCATATTACCGGGCGCTCGATACAATTGCAGCTTCCTGCCAACCTCTGTTTTCTTTATCTCATCACCCATCCCGGAGAAATAATTTCGCAAAACCAGTTAATGGTGGTGGGATGGGGGGAGCGCAATGACGTCACTACGCCGAATACCTTTTACCAGGCTATTTTGACATTACGCAATGCCCTCGCTGAGGTGGGCTTACCGCGCGATACGGTAAAAACGATTTCGCGTCGCGGGCTTATGCTTTCCGAGGCTACCGAGGTTGAATTATTTGTCCCAACCGCTGAGCCAGTCATAGCCAATAAAGACGTGCTCGTTGCCAATGGCGCCGCGAGGCAGAGGCCAGCCTGGCTGATAATAACGACCGCAACGCTTTTGTTGATCGCGCTTATCAACGGGGGAATATTATATAAAAAGCACCAGAACATGCCGTTTAGTCACTACATTCCCCTTTCAACGGGCAGCACGACCCAGGCCTGCCAACTTTTTTATGCACCTAACGAACATATTCAGGATCATTACGTGCGCCTGCTAAACAATAATCCCGGTCTGTGTGCCAAAAAACGATACGTTTTTCTCGTCGGCTATAGTAAAACGGAGCGAATCGCGGCGTTTGTCTGTAATAACGATGCGCGAAGGGACGCGACGGCGTTATGTACTACCCATTATTTTTGGGCGCACGAAAAATGATGACTCTCCGGAACCGTATCATTTTGCTGGCGGCATTTCTGGCGGCCGCTGTCAGCAGTGGCTGGTTAGCTTATTCGCATTTATCGAGTACGCCGATACGCTGTACGGGAGATGTGGAATGGACGATTGGTAAAAACCGATTTGTGGGTACGGTTTCCTGGCGGATGCAGCATCGGGAGGGGTCTACGGTTATTAACGGTAAATTATTTGGTCAGACGGTTACTGAAGTTAATCGAACCATCTATTTTCACTACAGTGACCATGAGAACGCGCGCGTGTTAAATAATAATCGTATTGTTAAAACCTTTGCCGATAATGCGGATGAGGCTGATATCAACGCAACGCTACCGGGTTTTTACCGCACGCCGGGTAGGGAGCTGAGCCTGATGATCGATGAGTATCGGGGGGCCTGGATTTTTGCCGCGTCAAACGTCCCTTCGCTTTACTGTCGTAAAAACGCGCCGTAAAAATCGATCGCACACCTTAGACCGCATGCATAGTCAAATCTCTTTATTCCCGCTACAGTTACCTCTCCACGGCGAGCAGGAGATAAACATGCTTTATATCTTTGATTTAGGAAACGTCATCGTCGATATCGATTTTAATCGCGTGTTGGGTGCATGGAGCGATTTTAGCCGCGTGCCGCTGGCGACCTTAAAGCAGAACTTCGCGATGGGCGAGACCTTCCACCAGCATGAGCGCGGTGAAATCAGCGATGAAGCATTCGCTGAACGTTTCTGCCAGGAGATGGGGCTTTCGTTAAGCTATGAACAGTTTTCCCACGGCTGGCAGGCGGTATTTGTGGCGGTTCGCCCTGAGGTGATCGACATCATGCACAAACTGCGCGAGCAGGGGCATCGGGTCGTTGTGCTGTCAAATACCAACCGTCTGCACACCACGTTCTGGCCTGAGGAGTACCCTGAAGTTAAGGCGGCGGCGGATAAGATCTACCTCTCGCAGGAGATGGGGATGCGTAAGCCTGAAGCGCGAATCTATCAGGCTGTTCTGCAGGCAGAGGGATTCACCGCGGCCGATGCGGTCTTTTTCGACGACAACGCCGATAATATAGAGGGAGCTAACCAGTTGGGTATTACGTCAATTCTGGTGACCGGAAAAGAGACGATACCAGACTACTTTGCGAAGCAGCTATGCTAAAAACCGTTCATCAAAAAGCCACGCACCATACTCGCCCGCTGCGGGCCTGGCTGAAACTGCTCTGGCACCGGATTGATGAGGATAATATGACCACGCTGGCGGGTAACCTCGCCTACGTGTCGTTGCTCTCATTAGTGCCTCTGGTGGCAGTCATCTTTGCCCTGTTTTCCGCCTTTCCGATGTTTGCGGACGTCAGCCTGCAGCTTCGTCATTTTGTCTTCGCGAATTTCATTCCGGCAACCGGGGATGTCATCCAGAACTACATTGAGCAGTTTGTTGCTAACTCCAGCAAGATGACGGCAGTGGGGGCATGCGGTCTTATTGTCACCGCGCTGCTGTTGATGTACGCCATCGATAACGCGCTGAACACGATCTGGCGGAGTAAAAAAGCGCGGCCAAAGGTCTATTCCTTTGCCGTGTACTGGATGATCCTCACGCTGGGGCCGCTGCTGGCCGGGGCGAGCCTCGCGATCAGTTCGTATCTGCTCTCCCTGCGCTGGGCGAGCGATTTAAACGGCGTGATTGATAATGTGCTTCGCATCTTTCCGTTGATCCTGTCGTGGCTCTCGTTCTGGCTGCTCTATAGCGTGGTGCCGACCACGCGCGTGCCTAACCGCGATGCGGTCGTGGGGGCGCTGGTGGCGGCGTTGCTCTTTGAGCTCGGTAAGAAAGGGTTTGCCCTTTACATCACCATGTTTCCGTCCTATCAGCTGATTTACGGCGTGCTGGCGGTGATCCCCATTTTGTTTGTCTGGGTCTACTGGACCTGGTGTATCGTCTTGCTTGGTGCTGAAATAACTGTCACTCTCGGTGTATACCGCGAACTTAAAAAAGCAGCAGAAGCTGAAAAACAACAAGAAGCAGACCAACCATGATTGCATTGATACAGCGCGTAACCCGTGCCAGCGTCACCGTGGAGGGAGAGGTGACGGGTGAAATTGGCCCAGGACTTTTGGTGTTGTTAGGTGTCGAAAAGGATGATGACGAACAAAAAGCCAACCGCTTGTGTGAGCGCGTGCTGGGCTACCGTATTTTCAGCGATGCGGAAGGCAAGATGAACCTGAACGTCCAGCAGGCGGGCGGCAGCGTGCTGGTGGTTTCCCAGTTTACGCTGGCAGCGGATACCGAGCGCGGCATGCGCCCGAGTTTCTCGAAAGGCGCCGCGCCGGATCGTGCAGAAGCACTTTACGAGTACTTTGTTGAGCGTTGTCGCCAGCAGGAAATGAATACGCAAACCGGACGATTCGCTGCAGATATGCAGGTATCGCTGGTGAACGATGGCCCCGTCACATTCTGGCTCCAGGTATGAGCATACTTACGGCGTGGCCGCGGGTAACAAGAGAGAGTACAGCTATGTATCACCTTCGAGTACCGCAAACGGAAGAAGAGTTAGAAGCCTATTACCAGTTCCGCTGGGAAATGCTACGCAAGCCATTACATCAGCCAAAAGGCTCTGAGCGCGACGCCTGGGACGCGATGGCCCACCATCAGATGGTGATGGACGAAGAGGGCAACCTTGTGGCCGTCGGGCGTTTGTATATCAACGCCGATAACGAAGCGTCTATTCGCTTTATGGCGGTTCATCCCTCCGTGCAGGACAAAGGTCTGGGGACGCTAATGGCGATGACCCTGGAATCCGTCGCCCGTCAGGAAGGCGTTAAGCGCGTCACCTGTAGCGCCCGCGAAGATGCCGTGGAGTTCTTCGCTAAACTCGGTTTTGTGAATCAGGGTGAAATCACAACCCCGCAAACCACCCCGATTCGTCATTTTTTGATGATCAAACCCATCGCCACGCTAGACGATATTCTGCATCGCGCCGACTGGTGCGGACAGCTGCAGCAGGCCTGGTATCAGCACATTCCGCTCAGCGAAAAAATGGGCGTACGCATTCAGCAGTACACCGGACAAAAATTTATTACCACCATGCCGGAAACCGGCAACCAGAATCCGCACCACACCCTGTTTGCCGGAAGTCTTTTTTCACTGGCCACGCTCACCGGCTGGGGGCTTATCTGGCTGATGCTGCGCGAGCGCCATCTGGGCGGCACCATCATTCTGGCCGATGCCCACATTCGCTATAGCGCGCCGATAAGCGGCAAGCCGACCGCCGTGGCCGATCTGGGATCACTGGGTGGCGATCTTGACCGTCTGGCACGCGGTCGCAAGGCGCGCGTACAAATGCAGGTCGAACTGTTTGGCGATAAAACGCCGGGCGCGGTGTTTGAAGGCACCTACATTGTTCTTCCGGCGAAGCCTTTTGGCGCGTATGAAGAGGGCGGGAACGAGGAGGAGTAATCTCCTGTTTACGCTCCCCGGGCGTGCTGAATCCGCCCGGCGATATCCCGCATAACATCTCGCGCTGATTGGCTAATTCCACCAAGCTGGAAGAAGCCATGTATTACTCCCAGCCATCGCTGAGCGGTACACGTCACTCCTTGCTCCGTGAGGCGTTGAAACAGCGCCTCACCTTCATCGCATAACGGATCGTACTCAGCGGTAACGATATGGACAGCTGGCAGGCCGCTGAAGTCTTCTCGCCACAGCGGGCTAACCTCAGGATGCTTACGGTCGGCTCCAGCCAGATATATTTCATAGCCGCTCAGCAGGGTATCGCGAGTAATTACGTAATCCATGCCGTTGAGGGTATAGCTTTCAAAACTGGCCGTGGCGTCGAGCATGGGGTAGATAAGAATAAGCTGTACAGGCTGCCAGAGCCCTTTAGCCTTAAGCCGCAGCGCCGTTACCAGCGCCAGATGTCCCCCCGCGCTGTCTCCGCAAAAGGTGATCCGGTTTTTATCCACGCCCAGTTTATCCGCATATTGCCAGACCAGATCTGCACCTCTTTCCGCATCGTCATGTGCGGCGGGGAAGGTATGCTCCGGCGCCAGCCTGTATTGAATCGCAACCACCCGGCAGTTACTGTAGCAGGCTAACTGACGGAGCTGGTTGTCATGGGTATCAAAGCCGCCGCTGATAAAGCATCCGCCGTGGTAGTAGATGGCAGCAGGCAATAGTTCAGGCGCATTGAGAGGTGAAAATACCCGAATAGTAAGACCCTCAAGAACAAGCGTCTCCACCTGAACGCGCGTTTCGGTCTCCCCGGCAAGCCCTGTGCTGGCAATATAGCCTGCTCGTCGCACCTCAATGCTCTGGCGACGTGACGAGGGCCGCCCTGCAGCGATAAATCCCTGAACCAGCTGTGCAATACCCTTTTCCAGCGCCATGAATAATCCCTTTTACTGTATGGATGAACAGTTTTATAGCCTGGTTTGATTCAAAAGAAAACAAGAATAGTGTTGAAGGCAACAACCTGGAAAGCGGCTCGCAAAGGCGATAACGCGTCTCTCAACGAGAATGGAGAGTATCTGGCATGAAAGGCGGCGGGTATTGCTGTCGAATTACAGGCCGGGCAAGCACGCGCCGCCCGGCACTGTCACAGGGAATTACTCCCCTTCACCCGGGAACAGGAACGGGTTGATCGAGCTGCGGGCAAAGCCCTCCTGCTCCATCTTCGCGTCCAGAATCAGCGAGGCGAGATCGTCGGCCACCGCTTCGACTTTCGGGTCCTTTTCCTGATAGAGAATCTTCAGGTAGGTGCCGCAGTCGCCGCAGCTTTCGGCTTTCACCGCCGCGTCTTCATTCTCCAGCGACCAGTAGTTCAGATCGCGGGTCTGCTCGCAGTTGCTGCACTTAATGCGCACCACGTGCCACTCGGTTTCACACAGGTTGCAGTGCAGGTAGCGCAGCCCCTGAGTGGTGCCGATTTGCACCATGCTCGATACCGGCATAGAGCCGCATACCGGGCAGAACTGGCGCGCCTCGCCGTATTCGGCGCGAGCTTTGCCCGGGATCAGGCTTGCCATTTGTGCCCAGTAGAGCGACAGCGCAGCCCAGATAAACGGCGCTTTATCGCTGCTGACCAGCGAGAAGTCGGACGCGAACAGCGCGCTCGCCATCTCTTCAAGCTCTTGTTCGGACGCTTTTTCCAGATTCTCAATGACCGCCAGCGCGGTTCCGCTCATTTCCGGCTTCAGCTCGGCAATCAGCGAATGCAGCAGCTTTTGCCAGTGCTTGTCGCGCGGCAGGACGTGAATGTCCAGCGGCGGCTTACCCTGCGCGTTGGCTTCTTTGATCCGCGCGGTCAGGTCCATTTGCAGCGGGTGGTCGTACAGCACCACTTCCTGCGCGTGGGCGACCAGCGCGGCAAAGCGCAGAAAATCACCCAGCGGGTTGTTCTCTGCCAGCTCGCGCAGACGCTCTGCGCGGCGGTTGTAGAGGTTCTTGAGTCTGGGGAATAACAACGGCGGAATATAATCCGCCGTGCGTTTCTCGCTCGACCCCAGCTCATCTTGCGGGATTATGCGAATACTCATTCAGATGACTTTTCCTGTTTCTGGCGGACTTCACGGTACCAGCGCGGGTGATGTTTCTTCGCCCACGTGCTGGTGACCCATCCCTCCACCATCGCGGTAATGGTGCCTTTCACCCAGAGGGCGGCGTAGATATGCACCATGATAACCACAATTAACGCCACTGCGGCAAATGAATGCAGCATCAGCGCGAATCGGATCACCGGGATTGAGAAAGCAGGCGCAAAGTACGGACGCCAGATGATCACGCCGCTCACCAGCAACAGGACCAGGAAGATAATCGCCGCCCAGAATACGCATTTCTGGCCGAAGTTATAACGCCCGGTGTCACCCACTTCCTCGTTGACGACGATCTTACGAATATTCTTCGCCCAAAAGATATCATCCCGATTGATTAGGTTATGGTGCCAGTAGCGGAAAAACATGATGATGAACGACGCGAACATGATGACGCCCACAAACGGGTGCAGGATGCGCGCCAGCTGTGGTGTCCCCATGATCTGCATCAGCCAGTTGAAGGACGGGAAGAAGAACCCCAGCCCGCTTATCGCCGCCAGCATGAAGCAGAAGGCGGTGACCCAGTGGTTGATGCGTTCCGGCGCGGTGTAGCGCACGATGGTGTCACGTTTTCTCATTTGCGCACCTCGTCTTTCTCTTCATGCAGGTTGTCGTCTTCCTCTTCCGCGCGGTTCGGACCGACGCCGACGTAGTGGAAGATGCTCGCTGCGAAGGTGGCAGCAAAGCCCACCGCTGCCAGCGGTTTCCAGATGCCTTTCCAGAACTTCACGGTAGCGCTGATTTCCGGGTTCTCCGGCAGACCGTGATACAGATTCGGCTTGTCGGCGTGGTGCAGCACGTACATCACGTGCGTACCGCCCACCCCGGCCGGATCGTACAGGCCCGCGTTGTCGTAACCACGGGTCTTCAGCTCGCCCACGCGCTCTGCCGCCAGCGTTTTCATATCCTCTTTAGAGCCAAAGTGAATAGCACCGGTTGGACAGGTTTTCACGCATGCAGGCTCCTGGCCGACGGTAACGCGGTCCACGCACAGGGTGCATTTGTAGACGCGGTTGTCTTCCGGGTTCAGGCGCGGTACGTCGAACGGACAGCCCGCGATGCAGTAGCCGCAGCCAATGCACTGCTCGGACTGGAAGTCGACGATGCCGTTGGCATACTGAATGATAGCCCCTTCTGACGGACATGCCTTCAGGCAGCCCGGATCCGCACAGTGCATACAGCCGTCTTTGCGGATAAGCCATTCCAGCTTGTCGTTCTGCTCCACTTCCGAGAAACGCATCACCGTCCAGGACTTGGCGGTCAGGTCCGCCGGGTTGTCGTACACCCCGACGTTGTGGCCCACTTCGTCACGCAGATCGTTCCACTCAGAGCAGGCCACCTGACAGGCTTTACAGCCGATACAGGTGGTCACGTCGATAAGCTTCGCCACTTCCTGCTGGTGGTCCCGCGCCTGAGGCGCGGGCGTGAAACCGTTAGTCGCGGAACGACGGATGATGTCTTGAGATTGATAAGCCATAAGTCGTCTCCGTTACACCTTTTCCACGTTCACGAGGAAGGCCTTAAACTCCGGCGTCTGCGTGTTCGCATCACCGACGAACGGCGTCAGGGTGTTCGCAATGAACCCTTTCTTCGCCACGCCCTCATAGCCCCAGTGAATTGGAATGCCGATGGTATCCACCTGCTGACCGTGAACGTTCAGCGTGCGAATACGCTTGGTCACCACCGCCTTGGCCTTGATGTAGCCGCGGTTAGAGGAGACCTTCACGGTATCGCCATGGGCAATGCCGAGCTTGTTCGCCAGCTTCTCGCCGATCTCCACAAACTGTTCCGGCTGCGCGATGGCGTTAAGCAGCGCGTGTTTGGTCCAGTAGTGGAAGTGCTCGGTCAGACGGTAAGTGGTGCCCACGTACGGGAACTTGTCCTTTTTACCCAGCGCTTCAAAATCGCTCTTGAAGATACGGGCTGCCGGGTTAGAAACCACGTTCGGGTGCAGCGGGTTGGTGCCCAGCGGCGTCTCAAACGGCTCATAGTGTTCCGGGAACGGACCTTCCGCCATCTTATCAATAGCGAACAGACGTCCCATCCCTTCAGGCTGCATGATAAACGGCCCGACGTCGCTGCCTGGTGCGGCAGTGCTGTAGTCCGGAATATCCACGCCGCCCCATTTCGCACCGTCCCACTTCAGCAGCTGACGCTTCGGATCCCACGGGTTGCCCTGCGGGTCAGCGGACGCGCGGTTATAGAGGATACGGCGGTTGAGCGGCCATGCCCATGCCCAACCCAGCGTATTGCCCAGACCCGACGGGTCGGCGTTATCGCGGTTGGCCATCTGGTTGCCTTTCGGCGTCCAGCTACCGGCAAAGATCCAGCAGCCGCTGGAGGTGGTGCCGTCGTCACGCAGGTGCGCGAAGGTACTGAGCTGATCGCCTTTCTTCGCCAGCACGGTGCCGGTGGCCGGGTCGATAACGTCCGCCAGCGCCTTACCGTTGCTCTCCATCGCCACTTCTTCCGGCGCTGGGTTTTCCGGCGTCGAGTAGTTCCAGGTCATGTTCAGCACAGGCTCAGGGTTCGCGCCGCCTTCAGCCGCATACATCTTACGCAGGCGTAAGAAGATACCGGCCAGGATCTCGCCGTCGTTCATGGCGATGCCCGGGGCGTCCGCGCCTTTCCAGTGCCACTGCAGCCAGCGCCCGGAGTTGACGATAGAGCCGTTCTCTTCCGCAAAGCAGGTCGATGGCAGACGGAACACTTCGGTCTGAATCTTCGACGGATCGACGTCGTTCGATTCACCGTGGTTCTGCCAGAAGGTCGAGGTTTCGGTATTGAGCGGGTCAATCGTCACCAGGAACTTCAGTTTCGACAGCGACTCAACAACCTTGTTCTTGTTCGGGAACGAGGCAACCGGGTTAAAGCCCTGGCACAGATAGCCGTTCACTTTGCCCTGGTGCATCATCTCGAAATACTGCAGAACGTCGTAACCTTTATCCCACTTCGGCAGCCAGTCAAAGCCCCAGCTGTTTTCCGCCGTTGCTTTGTCACCGAAGAACGCTTTCATCATCGAGACGAAGAACTTCGGATAGTTGCCCCAGTAGTTCACCTGGCCTTCAAGCAGCGGTTTAGGCGTGCTGGCCGTCAGGTAGGTCTGCAGGTCGGTCTGTTTCTCGCTTGGCAGGTTCATGTAGCCCGGCAGGCTTTGGGACAGCAGGCCGAGGTCGGTCAGACCCTGAATGTTGGAGTGACCGCGCAGGGCGTTCACGCCGCCGCCTGCCATCCCCATGTTGCCGAGCAGCAGCTGCACCATCGCCATGGTGCGGATGTTCTGCGCGCCGATGGAGTGTTGCGTCCAGCCGAGGGCGTACAGGAACGACGCGGTTTTGTCTTTCGCGCTGGTTTCGGCGATCAGCTCGCACACCTTCAGGAAGTCCGCCTTCGGCGTACCGCAGATGTTTTCGACAACCTCCGGCGTGTAGCGGGAGACGTGCTCTTTCAGCAGGTTCCACACGCAGCGCGGGTGTTGCAACGTGGTGTCACGCTTCGCAAAACCTTTCTCATCCAGCTCGTAGTTCCAGCTGGTTTTGTCGTACTTGCGTTTTTCAGCGTCGTAACCGCTAAACAGACCATCTTCGAAGTGGTAATCCTCACGCACGATCAGGCTGGCGTTGGTATAGGCTTCGGTGTATTCGCGGTTGTATTTTTCGTTGGTCATCAGGTACAGCAGTACGCCTGACAGGAAAGTGATGTCAGTACCTGAACGAATAGGGGTGTAGAAATCCGCCACTGACGCAGTACGCGTGAAGCGGGGATCGATCACAATCAGTTTCGCACCGTTGTGGATTTTGGCTTCCATCGCCCAGCGGAACCCGACAGGGTGCGCTTCAGCGGCGTTACCGCCCATCACCACAATGAGGTTGGCGTTCTTGATGTCGACCCAGTGGTTGGTCATCGCACCGCGACCAAATGTTGGAGCAAGACTTGCTACCGTTGGTCCGTGTCAGACACGCGCCTGGTTGTCGACCGCGAGCATACCGAGTGCGCGCGTAAATTTCTGGGTTAAATAACCGGTTTCGTTGCTGGAAGCAGAGGCACACAGCATCCCGGTGGAGAGCCAGCGGTTGACCGTGACGCCGTCGGCGTTCTTCTCAACAAAGTTGGCATCGCGGTCTTCTTTAATCAGTTTAGCGATGCGGTCAAACGCCTCTTCCCAGCTGATTTGCTGCCATTTGTCGGAACCCGGCGCGCGGTATTCAGGGAATTTCAGGCGGCTTTCGGAGTGGATAAAGTCCACCAGACCGGCCCCTTTCGGGCACAATGCGCCGCGGTTAACCGGGTGATCCGGGTCGCCTTCGATATGGAAAATAGACGCTTTGGCGTTTTTAGCACCGTCGCCGAGGCTATACATCAACAGCCCGCAACCGACAGAGCAGTACGTACAGGTATTACGGGTTTCACGGGTGCGCAGCAGTTTATACTGCCGCGTTTCCGCCAGCGCTACGCCGGGCGCAAAGCCCAGTGCCGCTGCCGTGGTGCCTGCCATACCGCCAGCGCAGATCTTAAAGAACTGCCTTCTGCTGACCTGCATGGGTCACTCCTTGTTTCGACATTGCTTACATATGTAGTTTTGACTTCGCGGTTGAAGAATGACCGCAAAGGAAAAAATTTGCGTTAATCCCTCAATTCCACGAGGGATATCATCAGAATACCACATTGTCGGTACAGCTGTTCTAATGGCGTTAATACAAAGTGAACGTATTATCACCATGTTGATTATAAAGTGTGATATTGATCACGTTAACAGCTCTGCATGTTAAAGCGGTGTAGCCGGTGGCAGGTTGCACCCCTGCTAAATGAGTAGGAGAATGGTTGTCGAAAAGTTGATCCATACTATGCGTACAGCCTGTGGTTTATGCTGCAATAGCACGCTCGCTTCCGTGGTTGTTCAGGAATACCGCTGTGTCTAAACAAAACCGTGATCCCCACTCGTCACCCCTGCCTGCCGGCATTGTGGAACTGTCGGTACACCGACCGCCCCACATAACCGATGCCATACCCGATTTTCTGGCCGAAGAAGTGCCCGTTGCGCTCGTTTACAACGGCATATCGCATGTGGTGATGATGGCGTCTCCGAAAGATCTTGAGCTGTTCGCCATCGGTTTTTCCCTCTCGGAAGGCATCATTGAGCATCCGCAAGATATCTATGGCATGGACGTGGTGCAGGCCTGCAACGGCCTGGAAGTGCAAATCGAGCTCTCCAGCCGCCGCTTTATGGGGCTGAAAGAGCGTCGTCGCGCGCTGGCCGGGCGTACCGGCTGCGGCGTGTGCGGCGTTGAGCAGCTCAACGATATTGGCAAACCTGTTTCACCACTGCCGTTTACTCAGACCTTTAATCTGGCGCACCTCGACCCTGCGCTTGAGCACCTCAACGATGTACAGCCTATCGGCCAGCTCAGCGGCTGCACGCACGCGGCGGCGTGGGTATTGCCGTCGGGAGAGATTGCCGGTGGGCATGAAGACGTGGGCCGCCACGTGGCGCTGGATAAGCTGCTCGGTCGTCGTGCGCGTGAAAGTCAGATCTGGCAGCAGGGCGCGGCGCTCGTTTCCAGCCGGGCCAGCTACGAGATGGTGCAAAAGTCCGCCATGTGCGGTGTGGAAATTTTGTTCGCGGTGTCGGCGGCGACCACGCTGGCGGTAGAGGTAGCGGAGCGCTGTAACCTGACGCTGGTGGGTTTCTGCAAGCCGGGAAGGGCGACGATTTATACCCATCCTCAGCGATTAATAGTTGATCAGTAATTTTGAATGATAATAGCAAATCCTTCCGCTTTTAGTTGTTCGCGATGAGGTCTAGTATTTATCTCATCAAGGCACGGTGCCTTACCTAAACAACTTAATGAAAGGGTTTATATTATGAAAAGCATCAAAACTTTTGTCGCTGTAATCGCTCTGGCTGCTTCTTTCGGTTCTTTCGCTGCGCAGACTGTGACCGCAACCGCCTCTACCATTGATGGTGCAGAAGCGAAAATCGCGGCTCAGGCTCAGGAAGCGGGCGCGTCATCGTACAAAATTACCCAGGCATTCTCCGGTAACCGCGTACACATGACTGCTGAACTGAATAAATAAGCGAGTCACACCGTCGAAAGAGCGCCCCCGGGGCGCTTTTTTAGTTTATGCCCGCCACGCGCAGCAATGCCGTCACCACTGCCGCGGCCACAATGACCACGATTAACGGCATTTTCCGCCAGGCCAAAAACACCGCAAACGCCACGCCCAGCACGCGCGCCATGCCCGCGAAGTGGTCTCCCTCATAAAAGGTGGTCGCCAGCGCCACGGAGAACAGCAATACCGTTGCCGCATCTGACAGCAGCGCCTGAGAACGCTCCGACAGCGCCAGCCGGTTGCCGAGTTTGGCGCCGCCAAGGCGCATTAAATAGGTTCCGGCAGAAAGAATGGCGATGCCGAGAATAAAGATCGTCATGTTTTCCATTATTTTTTCCTCGCGGCAAGACCGAGTAAAGAGAGCAGTACCGGTAATCCCACCGGGGCAAACGGCACGGCGGCCAGCGATAACACGGCGCCGCTGCAGGCGCGGATCAGCGTGGTACGGTTTTTAAATGCGGGAACCACTAATGCCAGCAGAATGGCCGGAAATACCGCATCCAGCCCGATGGTCTCCGGGTCGGGCAACAATTTGCCGACCATGGCCCCCAGCAGTGCGCCAAGCGGCCAGACGATGGCGACGCCTAAGCCGCACAGCCAGTAGGCGGCTTTACGCTGCTCGGCGGTTTTTTGCGACAGGCCAAACACCACGCTTTCATCGTTCATGATGTGGCAGCCCAGCAGGCTCAGACCGCGCTTGCCCACCAGCTCTCGCACCGTCACGCCAAACGGCACGTGCCGGGCGTTGACCAGCAAACCTGCCGCCGCGGCCGCCAGCGGATTGCCGCCGCTCGCCACGATGCCGATAAACATGAACTCAGACGCGCCCGCCAGCACGGTAATGGAGAGCACAAACGGCACCCAGACCGGGAAACCGTAGGCCATCGCCAGCGAGCCGTAGGACATCCCGACCACGCCCACCGCCAGGCAGACCAGAATGATTGCTTTTATGGTGTCGCCTTTCAGACAAGAGAGATGATGCTTCATACAATTTTAGCCATATCGAACGTGTATCCATTATAATGAACGCAACGAAACTGATTTTCAAGACGAACGATTTGTTCGTTTTATAGAACGCGAGGCCGTTATATGACGCAGCCGATCAGCCTGATCGCCAAAAGTCTGGTGCGAGAACGCCTGCGAACCGGGCTTTCACTGGCGGAAATTGCCCGCCGTGCCGGGATCGCAAAATCCACGCTTTCCCAGCTGGAGTCCGGCAACGGTAACCCTAGCCTGGAAACGCTGTGGTCGCTCTGCGTGGCGCTGGATATTCCTTTCGCCCGTTTGCTTGAGCCGCAGCTACCGACCACGCAGGTGATCCGCCGTGGAGAAGGGACAAAAGTGGTCGCCGGAGAGGCTAACTATGAAGCCATTTTACTGGCGGCATGCCCTCCCGGCGCGCGCCGCGATGTCTATCTTCTGATGACCCAACCGGGCGCAGACCGTCTTTCTCAGCCGCATCCGCCGGGCTCGGTTGAACATATTATTGTGACGCAGGGGCGGGCGCTGGTCGGCCTGCTCGACGCGGCGGAAGAGCTCGGCGCAGGGGATTACATTTGTTATCCCGCCGACCAGCCGCATATCTTTAAGGCCCTGGAGCCAGACACTTACGCGCTGCTGGTGGCGGAACAAAACTAACAGAGATACGGAAACTCATGTCGCTTAAAGCCATTGCCAAAGAACTGGGGCTGTCAGTCACCACCGTCAGCCGCGCCCTCAACGGATATGACGACGTCTCCGCCGAGACGCGCGCTCGCGTGGAAGCAGAGGCCCAGCGCCGTGGTTACCGACCGAACACCTTCGCCCGCCGCCTGAAGATGGGCAAAATTGACGCCGTTGGGCTGGTGTTCCCGGTCCATCCTGTTCCGCTCAATAACAGCGTATTTATGGACATGGTCGGCGAAATTAGCCACGAACTGGCGCGACATGAAATCGATTTGTTGCTGATTGCCGATGACGATCTGGCCGATAAACACAGCTATATGCGCATGGTGCAAAGCCGCCGCGTGGATGCGCTGATCGTGGCCCACACGCTGGATCGCGATCCGCGACTTGAGCAACTGCAGGCCGCCGGTTTTCCTTTCCTGGCGCTTGGTCGCAGCCAGCTGCCGCAGCCGTACGCGTGGTTCGACTTCGACAACTATGCCGGTACGTACAATGCGACCCGCTGGCTGATCGGAAAAGGCCATCAGCGCATTGCCCTGCTGGGCGAAAGCAACAATCAGGCATTCATCACCCAGCGTCGTCAGGGCTATCTGGACGCGTTGCGGGAAGCCGGGCTTTCCAGCGAATGGCTGCGCGCCATGCCCCCTTCACGCCGGGTGGGGTATGGCACCACGAAAGAGCTTCTCTCGCTGTCGCAGCCGCCCACGGCCATCATTACCGACTGCAACACCCACGGCGACGGCGCGGCGATGGCGCTGGCGGAGCTGGGCCGCCTGACCGGCGAGAACGCCGTTGCGCTGGTGGTTTATGACGGGCTTCCGCAGGACAGCATCGTCGACGCTGACGTGGCGGCAGTGATCCAGTCCACCCGTCAGGGCGTCGGGAAACAGATTGCCGATATGGTTCGCCAGCTGATCAACGGCGAGGCGATTGAGCAGCTCCAGGTACTCTGGCAGCCCGAATTCTCTCCCGGCCAGACGGCCTGAATCTCTCCATTTTCTAAACCCGATCACAAATCCGAAACGTTTTGGTTTGTATCCGAAACGTTTCGGATCAAAACTCAAGGCATCCCATGACAGGAGATGTCTGATGCAAGATTCCATTTTACGACTCGAAAGCGCGACGGTGGATGTGGTGATAAAAACGCACCCGTTCGCCGAAATTATCTACTGGGGGCCGCATCTTCAGTACTTTTCGCCGCAGAATGTTGAAACCCTTTCCCGGCCAGTTGCCAACGGCAGGCTGGATGTTGATTCTCCGGTCACGCTGATGACCGAGTTGGGGCACGGCCTGTTTGGGTCGCCCGGTATTGAAGGGCATCGTCTGGGCCTGGACGGTTCGCCTGTCTTTGGCACCACAGACGTCCAGCAGCAGGGGCAAACCCTGACGATTACGGCAGAAGATGAACATGCGGGCCTGCGGCTGACCAGCGAGCTGGCGCTGGACGCCAGCGGCGTGCTGGCGGTGCGTCACGGCTTAACCAACCTGAAAGCGCAGGCGTGGCAGGTGGACCGTTTTGCCATAACGCTACCCGTGGCCGAACGCGCACGGGAGGTTATGGCCTTCCATGGACGCTGGATCCGGGAATTTCAGCCGCACCGCGTGACGCTTGAGCACGACAGCTTTGTGATTGAAAACCGCCGGGGTAAAACCTCCCACGAGCACTTCCCGGCGCTGATTGCCGGTACGCCGTCATTCAGCGAAATGCACGGCGACGTCTGGGGCGTGCATCTGGGCTGGAGCGGCAACCACCGCCTGCGTGCGGAAGCCAAAACCGACGGCCGCCGCTATCTGCAGGCTGAAGCCCTCTACCTGCCGGGCGAAATGGCGATTGAGGAGGGCGACACGCTCTGGACGCCGCGCCTGTATGCAAGCTACTCCGCACAGGGCCTGAACGGCATGAGCCAGCAGTTTCACCAGTACCTTCGCGACAACGTTATCCGCTTCCCCGAAAACAAACCGCGCCCGGTTCACCTCAATACCTGGGAAGGCATCTACTTTAACCACGACCCGGACTACATCATGCGCATGGCCGACGAGGCGGCCGCGCTGGGCGTGGAGCGCTTTATCATCGACGACGGCTGGTTCAAAGGTCGCAACGACGACTACGCCGCGCTGGGTGACTGGTATCTGGACGAGAAGAAGTACCCGAACGGCCTCACGCCGGTCATCAGCCATGTGAAACAGCTCGGCATGGCGTTTGGCATCTGGGTTGAGCCGGAGATGATTAACCCGGATTCCGATCTTTATCGTGCGCATCCCGACTGGGTGCTGGCGTTGCCCGGCTACAGGCAACATACCGGGCGGCACCAGCTGGTGCTTAACCTGAACATTCCGCAGGCGTTTGATTATCTGGTGGAGCGCATGAGCTGGCTTCTGGGTGAACATGAGGTCGACTACGTGAAGTGGGACATGAACCGTGAGCTGGTACAGCCGGGTCACGACGGGAAGGCCGCCGCCGACGCGCAAACCCGCCAGTTTTATCGCCTGCTGGACGTGCTGGGCAAGCGTTTCCCGCACGTCGAATTTGAATCCTGCTCCTCCGGCGGGGGGCGAATTGATTATGAGGTGCTGACGCGCTGCCACCGCTTCTGGGCCTCGGACAACAACGATGCGCTGGAGCGCAACGCTATCCAGCGCGGCATGAGCTACTTCTTCCCGCCGGAGGTGATGGGGGCGCATATCGGTCATCATAAATGTCACGCCACCTTCCGCCAGCACAGCATTGAATTTCGCGGTCTGACGGCGCTGTTTGGCCATATGGGGCTGGAACTGGATCCCCTCACCGTTGATGAGCAGGAGCGCGAAGGTTATCGCCGTTACGCCGCGCTGTATAAGCAGTGGCGCGAGGTTATCCATCAGGGCACCCACTGGCGCGTGGATATGCCGGATGCCACTACGCTGGCACAGGGTATTGTGAGCGAAGATAAAACGCAGGGACTGTTTATCGTGAGCCAGCTCGCCATGCCGGACTACACGTTGATGATGCCGCTGCGCATGCCGGGGCTTGAGGCCAGCGCGCAGTATCGTATTTCGCTGCTCGATCACCCTGAGATTCGCATCACCGGTGAGGGAGGCCATACCATGCGCAAGCTGCCGGCATGGATGGAGGCCCCGCAAACGGCGAGCGGTGAGTGGCTGATGCAGGCGGGCATTGCGCTGCCGATTCTCGATCCGGAAAGCGCCATCCTGATTGGCGTGGAACGCGTGTAAAGGTGACGGGCCGGGAAACTGGCCCTCCGTTGAGGATAAAAATAATGAACACAACAACCTGTACCCACAAAGACAACCCTAATTTCTGGATTTTCGGGCTGTTCTTCTTTCTCTACTTTTTCATCATGGCCACCTGCTTTCCGTTCCTGCCGATCTGGCTGTCGGATATCATCGGCCTCAATAAAACCCATACCGGCATCGTCTTCTCCTGCATCTCACTCTCGGCCATTGCCTTCCAGCCGGTGCTGGGGGTGATCTCGGATAAACTGGGGCTGAAAAAACACCTGCTGTGGATCATCTCCGTGCTGCTGTTCCTGTTTGCCCCTTTCTTCCTCTACGTCTTTGCGCCGTTACTGAAAGCTAACATCTGGCTGGGCGCGCTGAGCGGCGGCATTTATATCGGCTTTGTCTTTTCGGCGGGCTCAGGGGCCATTGAGGCCTACATTGAACGCGTGAGCCGTAACAGTTTCTTTGAGTACGGCAAGGCGCGCATGTTTGGCTGCCTCGGCTGGGGGCTGTGCGCCTCAACGGGCGGGATCCTGTTCGGCATCGATCCGTCGTATGTTTTCTGGATGGGTTCGGGGGCGGCGCTGCTGTTGATGCTATTGCTGGTGGTCGCAAAGCCAAGACCCAACCAGACGGCGCAGGTGATGAATGCGCTGGGTGCCAACCAGCCGCAGATCACCGCGAAAACGGTCTTTAGCCTGTTCCGCCAGCGCAGAATGTGGATGTTTATTCTGTACGTGATTGGCGTGGCCTGCGTCTACGACGTCTTCGACCAGCAGTTTGCTACCTTCTTCAAAACGTTCTTCGCCACGCCGCAGGAGGGCACTCGCGCCTTTGGTTTTGCGACCACTGCCGGGGAAATCTGCAACGCGATCATCATGTTTTGTTCACCGTGGATCATTAACCGCATCGGCGCGAAAAACACGCTGCTGATCGCCGGGGTGATTATGGCGACGCGCATTATCGGCTCGTCGTTTGCCACCACCGCCGTAGAAGTGATTGCCCTGAAGATGCTGCACGCGCTGGAGGTGCCGTTCCTGCTGGTGGGGGCCTTCAAGTACATCACCGGGGTGTTTGATACGCGTCTTTCGGCGACTATCTATCTGATTGGCTTCCAGTTTGCCAAACAGTCGGCGGCAATCTTCCTCTCCGCGTTTGCCGGGAATATGTATGACCGGATCGGTTTCCAGGAGACGTACCTGATGCTGGGCTGTTTCGTGCTGGCGATTACGGTGGTGTCGGCGTTTACGCTCAGCAGCAGGGAGGAGATTGCGGCAGGCAATAAGGCGCTAGAAGTCCATTAACACCCTGAACCCATTCACTATTCCGGCGTTGGTCAAAAAATGAATAACCTTATAAAAACTACGGCATTGATAATCATTTTCAATATCATTTAATTAACTATAATGAACCAACTGCTTACGCGGCATTAACAGCTGTGCCGCCCGACAATAATGGAGAGGATTATGAGTTATACACTGCCATCCCTGCCGTATGCCTACGACGCACTGGAACCGCATTTCGACAAGCAGACGATGGAAATCCATCATACTAAACACCACCAGACCTACGTGAACAACGCGAACGCCGCGCTGGAAAGCCTGCCTGAGTTCGCTAACCTGCCTGTTGAAGAGCTGATCACCAAGCTGGACCAGCTGCCAGCGGACAAGAAAACCGTGCTGCGCAACAACGCGGGCGGTCACGCTAACCACAGCCTGTTCTGGAAAGGCCTGAAAACCGGTACTACCCTGCAGGGCGACCTGAAAGCGGCTATCGAGCGCGACTTCGGTTCCGTTGACAACTTCAAAGCGGAGTTCGAGAAAGCCGCTGCAACCCGCTTCGGCTCTGGCTGGGCGTGGCTGGTACTGAAAGGTGACAAACTGGCCGTGGTTTCTACCGCGAACCAGGACTCCCCGCTGATGGGTGAAGCGATCTCTGGCGCATCCGGCTTCCCAATCCTGGGTCTGGACGTGTGGGAACACGCTTACTACCTGAAATTCCAGAACCGTCGCCCGGACTACATTAAAGCGTTCTGGGACGTGGTGAACTGGGACGAAGCAGCAGCGCGTTTCGCCGCTAAAAAATAAGGTTGCATTGACGCCTGTGAGAAGCGAGTCTGATGGCTCGCTTTTTTTGTATCTGCGTAATGGAGGCAGCGATGCATTATCCGGTGAATGTATTTACAGGCAAGGTAAGGGAGTACGACGGCAGCCGCCCGAGCGCCATCGCCAAAATTCAGGTCGACGGTGAGCTGACGTTAACCGACCTCGGGCTTGCGGGTGACGAGCAGGCCGAAAAGAAGATCCACGGCGGGCCGGAGCGCGCGCTGTGCCACTATCCGCGCGAGCACTATCAGCACTGGAAGGCGGAGTTCCCCGAGCAGGCGGATCTCTTCGTTGCTCCCGCGTTTGGTGAAAATCTCTCCACTGAAGGGCTCACCGAAAAGAACGTGTTTATTGGTGATATCTACCGCTGGGGCGATGCCCTGATTCAGGTGACGCAGCCGCGCTCGCCGTGCTTCAAGCTCAACTACCATTTCGGCATTCATGACATGTCGGCTCAGATGCAAAGCGCGGGTAAAACCGGCTGGCTGTACCGGGCGGTGCTGGCTGGGCAGGTTTCAGCGGATGCGCCGCTTGAGCTGGTATCACGCCTGAGTGAGGTGTCTGTTTACGACGCCTGCGCCATTGCGTGGCATATGCCGTTTGATGACGAGCAGTATCATCGCCTGCTGTCGGCGGCGGGGCTGTCGACCAGCTGGACAAGAACGATGCAGAAACGGCGTTTAAGCAGCAAGATCGAGGATAATTCGCGGAGGTTGTGGGGGAAATAGACCTCCGTAAAAAGTAGGCCGGGTAAGGCGAAGCCGCCACCCGGCTTTTTTGCCTCTGCGCCTGTTATTGCCCGGTGGCGCTGCGCTTACCGGGCCTACAATAGGATGCCAGAGGAAAACTAAGAACGCTTATACAACGGTAGCCACAGCGTTAACCGCAGCCCACCCAGCGGGCTGTCGTCGGCTTTCACCCAGCCGCGGTGCTGCTGCATGGCGGTTTCCACAATCGCCAGCCCCAGTCCCGTACCGCCCGATTCCCGGTCGCGCGCCTCGTCGGTGCGGTAGAACGGACGGAATATCTGCTCGCGGTCTTCCGGGCTGACGCCAGGACCGTCGTCGTCGACAATGACGGTGATCCCGTCTTTATCCACCGAGAACGCCACCTCAATCTTCGTGTGCGAGTAGCGCAGGGCGTTACGCACGATATTTTCCAGCGCGCTTTCCAGCGCGTTGGGGTTACCGTACAGCGGCCATGGACCCGGCGGGAAGTTAACGGTGAAGGATTTGCCCATCTGCTCCGCTTCGAACGCCGCGTTATCCAGCACTTCATGCCACAGATGATTGGCTTTCACCGTTTCGCTCACCAGCGCGTTTTTCTGCTGATTGCGCGACATGACCAGCAGATCGTTGATCATGCTGTCCAGACGATGCGCTTCGGTTTCGATGCGCTCCAGCTCTTTGCTTTCTCCGCTGCGGCGGCGCAGCAGGGCGGTGCCAAGCTGTAAGCGCGTGAGCGGGGTACGCAGCTCGTGCGAGATATCCGACAGCAGGCGCTGCTGGGCCGTCATCATGCGATCGAGCGCGCTCACCATCTGGTTAAAACTGGTCCCGGCGGCCAGGAACTCCTGCGGTCCGGACTCCAGTTCCGGGTGCTGCCTCAGGTTGCCCTGCGCCACTTCGTCGGCGGCGTTTTTCAGCTTACGTGCGGGTTTTGCCAGGCTCCACGCCAGCCATAACAGCAGCGGCGAGCTGACCAGCATCGTGACAATCAGCAGCAGGAGAGGGCGGTCAAACAGCAGGTTGATAAAATCGGACTGGGAGCTGCTCGCGGGGCGAATCAGGTAGAGCTGATAGTTATCCTCGCCATCTCTGACGGAGAACGGCCCCACCATCTCTACGCGGCCATATTTTTTCTTCTGGGGGTGATCGGCATTATCTGCCTGGCCAATGAAGTTGCGGATGATCTGCATTTCATTGCGATCGGCGCCAATCACGCGGCCTTCGCTGGTCACCAGCAGCAGGCGTTGTCCGGGCGGCGCCCACTTGTCGATAGCGCGAAATAGCCTGCGCCACCACATCAAATCGTTTGGCGGATCGTTTGCCAGCTCGGCTTCCACGTGCTGCTCGATCATCACGCCCTGACGTTGCTCGCTGTCGAGCAGCTCCGTCATCTGGCGTGAGTCGAGTTTTGGCAACATCAGTACGAGCATTAAAACCAGTGCCAGCGTCAACCAGAAGATGGCGAAGATGCGGGCGGTTAAGCTTCCTATCATGAAGCGGAAACCATCAGATAACCGCGACCACGCAGGGTTTTAAACCATGGGTGACCGTCTTTACGCTCCGGCAGCTTACGGCGCAGGTTAGAGATGTGCATGTCGATGGCGCGGTCAAACGGGGTAAGACGCTTGCCCAGCACTTCCTGACTTAAATGTTCACGCGATACCACTTGGCCGAGGTGCTGTGCCAGCAGATACAGCAGGGTGAACTCGGTGCCGGTGAGTTCGAGCGTCTGGCCATCAAAGCTCGCTTCCTGGCGGCCCGGATTCAGGCTCAGGGAGTCGACTTCAAGGGTCGGTGAACTGTTGTCTGTATTCTGCTGCTGCTCGCTCCAGTGGGAACGACGCAGGATCGCGCGAATACGGGCGACCAGTTCGCGGTCGTTAAACGGCTTCGGTAAATAGTCATCCGCGCCCAGCTCAAGGCCGAGTACGCGGTCGAGTTCGCTGCCGCGCGCGGTCAGCATGATAACGGGAGTCTGGTGTGTCTGGCGAAGCTCTTTCAGCGTATCAATGCCGTTTTTCTTCGGCATCATCACGTCGAGCAAAAGTAAATCGATGCTGTCGTCAAGGAGACTCAGCGCCTGCTCGCCATCATGGGCAACCAGGACGTTGAAACCTTCCATGTCGAGCAACTCCTTTAAAAGGGATGTGAGCTCTCGGTCATCATCAACTAACAGGATTTTATTCATTGTTTAAATACCTCCGAGGCAGAAATTACGACATCAAGGCTGTCTAATCCATGACTTTACGTTGTTTTACACCCCCTGACGCATGTTTGCAGCCTGAATCGTAGACTGTCTCTCGTTGAATCGCGACACGAAAGATTTTGGGAGCAAGTGATGCGCAAAGTTACCGCTGCCGTCATGGCCTCAACGCTGGCGTTCAGTGCGTTTAGCCAGGCTGCTGTAGCTATCATCAGCGATAACGGTTCCTCACAAGAGGACACAACGCAGCACAGTAGCCAAAGCCATATGTTTGACGGCATAAGTTTAACCGAACATCAGCGTCAACAGATGCGAGATCTGATGCAGAGGGCGAGACACGACCAGCCCCCTGTTAATGTTAGCGAAATGGAGACAATGCATCGCCTTGTCACCGCAGAAAATTTTGACGAAAGCGCTGTGCGCGCTCAGGCCGAAAAAATGGCACAGGAACAGGTTGCTCGCCAGGTAGAAATGGCGAAGGTCCGCAACCAGATGTTCCACCTGCTAACGCCGGAGCAGCAAGCGGTTTTGAACACCAAACATCAGCAGCGTATGGATCAGCTGCGTGAGGTTGCACGGATGCAGCGAAGCTCAGAAACCTCGTTTTTCAGTAGCAATAGCAGTACCCGTAGTAACCAGTAAACCCTGTTTTCCTTGCCATAGACACCATCCCTGTCTTCCCCCACATGATGTGGGGGTTTTTTTTGCCCCACATTCTGTTTGTTAACCGTTTATTCATCCTTCGACTCCACATGCTTCCGTTATACTACCGGCATGACATGACAGGAGCGTTTATGAATCAATCCTATGGAAGACTGGTCAGCCGGGCCGCCATCGCGGCGACCGTCATGGCATCCAGCCTGTTACTGATTAAAATCTTTGCCTGGTGGTATACCGGCTCGGTCAGTATTCTGGCGGCGCTGGTGGATTCGCTGATGGACATTGCCGCCTCATTGACCAACCTGCTGGTCGTGCGTTACTCGCTGCAGCCAGCGGATGAAGAGCACACCTTTGGGCACGGTAAAGCGGAGTCGCTGGCCGCGCTGGCGCAAAGCATGTTCATATCCGGTTCTGCGCTGTTCCTGTTTCTCACCGGCATTCAGCATCTCGTCTCGCCGACGCCGATGAACGATCCCGGCGTCGGCGTCGTTGTGACGGTCGTTGCACTTATTTGCACACTTGTTCTGGTAACGTTCCAGCGCTGGGTGGTACGCAAAACGCAAAGTCAGGCCGTACGGGCGGATATGCTTCATTATCAATCTGATGTTATGATGAATGGGGCTATTCTTATTGCGCTCGGTCTGGCCTGGTATGGCTGGCATCGGGCCGATGCGTTGTTTGCGTTAGGGATTGGTATCTATATTTTATATAGCGCCCTGCGGATGGGGTATGAAGCAGTGCAATCGCTGCTTGACCGCGCCCTCCCGGACTCAGAACGTAATGAAATTTTTTCTATCGTGACCGCCTGGCCCGGCGTCAGCGGTGCACACGATCTTCGAACGCGGCAGTCAGGGCCGACCCGCTTTATTCAGATTCATATTGAAATGGAAGACAACCTGCCACTGGTTCAGGCTCACGTGATTGCTGAGCAGGTCGAGCAGGCGATTTTGCAGCGTTTTCCTGGTTCAGACGTCATCATTCACCAGGATCCCTGCTCGGTTGTACCCGGACATGTTGGGCTTTCGTAATTCGTTGTAAAAAAGTGAGCCAGGCCAGCATTTTGTGTATAAATTACCGCCATTTGGTCTGACCTGAATCAATTCAGCTGGAAGGGATTGATATACTATTTGCAGTATTCGTTGGTCGATAAGTTTCTTCCGGCAACAGATTTCAATTTTGCATTCCTAAGTTCAGAGGTAGTCATGATTAAGAAAATCGGTGTGTTGACAAGCGGCGGTGATGCGCCGGGCATGAACGCGGCAATTCGTGGGGTTGTCCGCGCGGCGCTGACGGAAGGTCTGGAAGTTTTTGGTATCTATGATGGTTACCTGGGTCTGTATGAAGACCGTATGGTTCAGCTCGACCGTTACAGCGTGTCTGACATGATCAACCGTGGCGGTACCTTCCTTGGGTCTGCGCGCTTCCCGGAATTCCGTGATGAACACGTTCGTGAAGTGGCTATCGAGAACATGAAAAAACGTGGACTGGACGCCCTGGTGGTTATCGGCGGTGACGGCTCGTACATGGGTGCAAAACGTCTGACTGAAATGGGCTTCCCGTGCATCGGCCTGCCGGGCACCATCGACAACGACATCAAAGGCACCGACTACACCATCGGTTACTTCACCGCGCTGGGCACCGTTGTGGAAGCGATTGACCGCCTGCGTGACACCTCTTCTTCCCACCAGCGTATCTCTATCGTTGAAGTGATGGGACGTTACTGCGGTGACCTGACCCTGGCTGCGGCAATTGCGGGTGGCTGTGAGTTTGTCGTGGTTCCGGAAGTGGAATTCAGCCGTGAAGATCTGGTAGCTGAAATCAAAGCGGGCATCGCGAAAGGCAAAAAACATGCGATCGTGGCTATCACCGAGCACATCTGTGACGTTGACGAGCTGGCGAAGTACATCGAAACCGAAACCAAGCGTGAAACCCGTGCAACCGTACTGGGGCATATCCAGCGTGGCGGTTCCCCTGGCCCGTACGACCGTATTCTGGCGTCCCGTATGGGTGCGTATGCAATCGAACTGCTGCTGCAGGGCCACGGCGGCCGCTGCGTCGGTATTCAGAACGAGAAACTGGTTCACCATGACATCATCGACGCGATTGAAAACATGAAGCGTCCGTTCAAAGGTGACTGGCTGGACTGCGCGAAAAAACTGTACTGATTGGCGTTTGGTTTGTGCCGGGTGGCGGCTACGCCTTACCCGGCCTACAAAAGCACGGTTCGTAGGCCCGGTAAGCGAAGCGCCACCGGGCTTTTTTTGTCCGCGCCATTTGCCTTTTTATTCCACTACGTTATAGCCAATCTTTTTTTATTCTTTAATCCTCGATTCGCTTTCTGGCACGCTGCATTCATCAAAACACTACACAAGAGAGCTGGGCGATGAATAAATGGGGCGTGGGTTTAACATTATTGCTGGCATCGACCAGCGTTCTGGCTAAGGATATCCAGTTACTGAACGTGTCATACGACCCGACGCGTGAACTGTATGAACAATACAACAAAGCGTTTGCGGCACACTGGAAGCAGGAAACCGGCGACAATGTCGTGGTTCGCCAGTCTCACGGTGGTTCTGGCAAGCAGGCGACCTCCGTCATCAACGGTATTGAAGCCGACGTGGTGACCCTGGCGCTGGCCTACGATGTTGACGCGATCGCCGAGCGTGGCCGTATCGACAAAAACTGGATCAAACGCCTGCCGGATAACTCCGCGCCCTACACCTCGACCATCGTTTTCCTGGTACGTAAAGGCAACCCGAAACAGATCCATGACTGGAATGACCTGATTAAGCCGGGCGTGTCAGTTATTACCCCTAACCCGAAAAGCTCCGGCGGCGCACGCTGGAACTATCTGGCCGCCTGGGGTTATGCATTGCACCACAACAACGGTGACCAGGCTAAAGCCCAGGAGTTCGTGAAAGCGCTGTACAAAAACGTCGAAGTGCTGGACTCCGGCGCGCGCGGTGCAACCAACACCTTCGTGGAGCGCGGCATTGGTGACGTGCTGATTGCGTGGGAAAACGAAGCCCTGCTGGCGACCAACGAACTGGGTAAAGATAAGTTTGAGATCGTGACCCCAAGCGAATCTATTCTGGCTGAGCCGACCGTCTCTGTTGTCGATAAAGTGGTTGAGAAGAAAGACACCAAAGCGGTGGCGGAAGCCTACCTGAAGTACCTCTACTCGCCGGAAGGTCAGGAGATTGCAGCGAAGAACTTCTACCGTCCACGCGATGCGGCTGTGGCGAAGAAATATGACGGCGAATTCCCGAAACTGAAGCTCTTCACCATTGATGATGTTTTCGGTGGCTGGACGAAAGCGCAGAAAGAGCACTTCTCTAACGGCGGCACCTTTGACCAGATTAGCCAGCGCTGAACATAAATAAACGACACGGTGACCCGGCGTGAGAAATCCGCCGGGTTTTTTATTTGGTCATCATTTTGCGTTACTCTTTTGCCTCTATTGAAAACAGGGAACGCGTTGTGAAAAAAATTATCTTATTGATCCTCATTGTCATCGCCCTTGCCGCTGGCGGCTGGTACTGGATGAAAGCGGGTAATCCGAATGCGTTGCGACATATCGTTCTCGACCAGTGCCTGCCGAATCAACTGCAACACCGTAACCCGGCACCGTGTGCGCAGGTGAAGCCTGACGCAGGCTATGTAGTCTTTAAAGACCGCAACGGGCCGCTGCAATACCTGCTGATGCCGACATATCGCATCAACGGCACCGAAAGCCCGCTATTGACCGAAGCGCATACGCCGAACTTTTTCTGGCTGGCCTGGCAGTCGCGTAGCTTTATGACCCTGAAGCGTGGAAGCGAGGTGCCCGACAGCGCCATTTCACTGACGATTAACTCGCCGACAGGGCGCACGCAGAACCATTTTCACATTCATATCTCCTGCCTGCGCCCGGACGTGCGCGAGAAGCTGAACGCGGCACAGGGAGACATCAGCACCCAGTGGCTGCCCCTTCCTGGCGGCCTGGAAGGGCATGAGTATCTTGCTCGTCGGGTGACGGAGAATGAACTGGTGCAGCGCAGCCCGTTCATGATGCTGGCTGAAGAGCTGCCGGAAGCGCGCGACCATATGGGGCGCTTCGCGCTGGCAATGGCGCAGCAGTCAGATGGTTCGTTTGTGTTGCTGGCCACCGAGCGCAACCTGCTGATGCTTAACCGCGCGTCGGCTGAGGAACTGCAGGATCATCAATGCGCTATCCTGAATTGACCCCACCATAAATAGCGTTTACTCGCCCTGCCTGTCGCCGTAGACTTGCTGAAAAATTCTACAGGAGACAGGTATGTCGCTCTGGTCAACGTATCCTCTGTTGCTGCCTTCACTGATTGTGGGCGTCACCATCGTACTATGGGCGACGTCGCTATTGCCGGAGTTCATTACCGCGCTGCTGTTCTTCACGGCGGCAATGACTGCGAAGATCGCCTCGCCGGAGGTGATTTTCGGCGGTTTTGCCTCGTCGGCTTTCTGGCTGGTCTTCAGCGGATTCGTGCTCGGCGTGGCGATACGTAAAACCGGGCTGGCGGACCGGGCCGCCCGGGCGCTGTCAGCAAAGCTCACCGACTCCTGGGTATTAATGGTAGCGAGCGTGGTGCTGCTGAGCTATGCGCTGGCGTTTGTGATGCCGTCGAATATGGGACGTATTGCGCTGCTGATGCCGATTGTCGCCGCAATGGCGAAACGCGCCGGTATCGCTGACGGCTCCCGCGCCTGGTTTGGTCTGGCGCTGGCGGTAGGGTTCGGGACGTTCCAGCTTTCGGCGACGATTCTGCCCGCTAACGTGCCTAACCTGGTGATGAGCGGTGCGGCAGAAGGTTCGTACGGCATCCACCTGAACTATGTCCCGTATCTGCTGCTGCACACGCCGGTGCTGGGCATTCTCAAAGGCCTGATCCTGATTGGCCTGATCTGCTGGCTTTTTCCCGGCAGCCCAAAACCGCCTCAGGAACAGGTGCCGTCTGAACCCATGGGCCGGGACGAAAAGCGTCTTGCCTGGCTGCTGGCGGTGGTGCTGGGGATGTGGGTGACGGAGAGCTGGCACGGCGTGGGGCCCGCCTGGACCGGGCTGGCGGCGTCGGTCATCGTTATGCTGCCGCGCATCGGTTTTATCACCGGGGAGGAGTTTTCTGCGGGTGTGAATATGCGCACCTGTATCTACGTTGCCGGTATTCTGGGGCTGGCGATCGTCGTGACGCAAACCGGTATCGGAACGGCGGTGGGCGAGGCGTTGCTCCGTATTATGCCGCTCGATGCAGACCGACCGTTCACCAGCTTCCTGGCGCTGACCGGTATTACCACCGCACTCAACTTCATCATGACCGCCAACGGCGTTCCGGCGCTGTATACCACCCTGGCGCAGAGCTTCTCGGATGCGACCGGCTTCCCGCTGCTGTCGGTGATCATGATTCAGGTGCTGGGCTATTCTACGCCGCTGCTGCCGTATCAGGCGTCGCCGATCGTGGTGGCGATGGGGTTAGGAAAAGTGCCTGCCAGGGCGGGGATGGTGCTCTGTCTGGCGCTGGCGGTGGCAACGTATCTGGTGCTGCTGCCGCTGGATTATCTGTGGTTTAGCCTGCTGGGACGGCTGTAAAAAAGCCCGGTGGCGCTGACGCTTACCGGGCCTACAGAACCGTAGGGCGGGTTAGCAAAGCGCCACCCGCCACAAAGGCAATTACGCCTGTTTAGCCGCTTCTGCCGCTTTAACGATCACCGCGAAAGCGTCCGCTTTCAGGGATGCACCGCCAACCAGCGCGCCATCGATGTCTGGCTGGGTGAACAGCTCAGCAGCGTTAGACGCGTTAACGGAACCACCGTACTGGATGATCACTTGCTCAGCCACTTTGGCGTCAGCTTTCGCAATGTGGTCACGGATGAATTTGTGAACCGCCTGAGCCTGCGCAGGGGTGGCTGATTTGCCGGTACCGATCGCCCAGACTGGCTCGTAAGCGATAACCGCGCCTTCGAACGCTGCTGCGCCCTGCGTTTTCAGCACTGCGTCGATCTGACGTGCGCACACTTCTTCAGTTTTGCCCGCTTCGTTTTCTGCTTCGGTTTCACCGATGCACAGAACCGGGATCAGACCCTGCTCTTTCAGCACGGCGAATTTCTTCGCGATGAACTCGTCGGATTCTTTGTGATAGGTGCGACGCTCGGAGTGGCCGATGATGATGTATTTCGCGCCGATATCTTTCAGCATTTCAGCGGACGTTTCACCGGTGAACGCGCCAGACAGGTTAACGTCAACGTTCTGCGCGCCCAGAATGATGTGGCTGCCGTCAGCGGCACGTTTAGCCAGATCCAGGTACATATCCGGCGGAGCGATAGCAACCGCGCAGCCGGTCACGCCAGCCAACTCTTTACGCAGGTTCGCAACCAGTTCGTTTACCATGTGGCGGCTGCCGTTCAGTTTCCAGTTACCCATCACTAAAGGATGTCGCATTTCAATTCTCCACGCTCAATAAGCGAATTAAGGAATATGGCCACCCTGTCGGGCAGCATGGTCTGTGAATCAGTATAGAGATTTTCCCTCGAAAGGCTTTGCTTTTTGTCATTAATTCGCCCCGCCGAGGGTGTCAGATAGTGCCAGCTTAATCGGTTCAACAGCGAAGGTCAGTCCTTTTTCGCCGTTGTCCGCCACCACATAGCGGATCGCGCCTTCGGTATCGGCGTAGTAACGCTTATTTTTACCGGCGGTGAGGAGTTTTTGCAGCTTTTGCTGGCTTTGCTTTTTCGTCAGCGCAGGGGTAAACGCCTGCAGGACCGCGCCCATGTACTCCAGCGCTTTCGCCTTCGCGGCTTTCTGCTCTGGCCCTTGTATCGGCAGCCAGGTGATTTGCATGCTTTTGATTTTTAACGTCCCGCGCTCCAGCGCCGTGGAGGCATACAAATTCTCGTTAATCTTGCTTGCCGCACGGGTCAGGGTAGGCGTGTCGCGGGGGCCATCAATGGCACGAAACTCATCCAGTTGCAGCGTGGGGTTGGCCTGATTGAAGGCTTCGCGAAACTGGCTGATGGACTGATCGAACGACGGTGCGCCCGCCAGCAGGTACGGTGCTGTGGTCGGGGCTGTGGTTTCGGCGGCGTGCAGGGTAAAACCCGCGCTGAGCAGCGCTAAACACAGGAAAAGAGAATGTGCCGAACTTTTCATCAACATTGCCCCTGGCCGTAAGTGCTCATGATTAAAACGATATCTGGTCGGCTTGTCAAAAGGTCACAACTCCAGGGTAAAATGCGGGCTAAACGATAATAAGGAACCTTACATGACCATACAGCAGTGGCTGTTTTCATTCAAAGGGCGTATTGGACGCCGTGATTTCTGGATCTGGATGGTGACGTGGGTTGTCGCCATGCTGCTTCTGTTTTTCGTCGCCTATAACGCGTGGCTGAGCACGCAAACGGCGGCCTTCGCGCTGGTCTGCCTGCTCTGGCCAACGGCGGCTGTCGTGGTGAAACGCCTGCACGATCGCGGTCGTTCCGGCGCGTGGGCATTTCTGATTATTCTGGCGTGGATGCTGGTGGCGGGAAACTGGGCGATGCTTCCATCCATCCTGCCGTGGGTGGTGGGCAGGCTGCTGCCGTCGGTCATCTTCGTGATGATGATTGTCGATCTGGGCGCGTTTATTGGCACCCAGAGCGAAAACAAATACGGTAAAGACACCGTTGAGGTGAAATACCGCTGATCACCAGTAGTGTTCGGCGGTCATATGGCCCGGTCGGCGGCGAAGATGTTTCGTCATCTGCCGGGTATCCTTCAGAAGCTGCTGCGTGTCGCGTACCATCTGCGGGTTGCCACACAGCATGACGTGGCTGGTTTCAGCCGTCATCGGTAAACCCACCGCCTCTTCCAGGGCACCATTCTCAATTAACGCCGGCACGCGACCGGTCAGCGTTCCTGCTACGGTTTCGCGGCTGACCACCGTCTGAATCTTTAACTTTCCGCCGTACTGCTGTTCCAGCGCCTGCATCTGCGGCAGGTAGCTCAGGTCTGCGGCGTAGCGCGCAGCGTGAACCAGCACGATGTTTTTAAAACGCTCCAGGTCTTTGCCGTACTGCAAAATAGAGAGATAAGGGCCGATGGCCGTACCGGTTGCCAGCATCCAGAGCGTGTCACAATCCGGGATCTCTTCGAGCACAAAGAAGCCTGCTGCTTCACTCACGATTTGCACCTCGTCGCCGGGCTTTAGGGCGGCAAGGCGCGGGCTGAGTTTACCGTCAGGAACGGTGACCAGATAGAACTCGAGATCCGGGTTATCAGGCGCGTTAACGTAAGAGTAGGCGCGCTGCACGCGCTCGCCGTCGACATCCAGCCCCAGCTTCGCAAATTGCCCGGCTTTAAACGGGTGGACGGGAGCATGCAGGGTGAGACTAAATAGCGCATCGGTCCAGAACTGTATCTTTGTGACTTTACCTGTTACCCAGTCCGCCATGATCTTCTCCTGTGCTGTTTCTCTGTTCTATCTTCCGTACTTAACGGGGAGATTTCCAGCCCATTTGGGCCGGAAAGCTCTATCGATCAAACGGTTTTACAGAATGTGCGTCTGTACGTCCGGGTCTTTGCGGTCGAGATAGTGGATAGACTGGATGCGGCGAATGGTGCGTGATTTTCCGCGGATCAGCAGCGTTTCAGTGGTGGCCATATTGCCCTTGCGGCTGATACCGTCCAGCAGATCGCCTTTGGTGATACCTGTCGCCGAGAAGACCACGTTATCGCTACGGGCCATATCATGCAGCGCCAGCACTTTGTTGGCCTCGATGCCCATCGCTTCGCAGCGTGCCAGCTCGTTTTCTCCGATACGGCGGTTCTCTTCGCTGTCGCCTTTCACCTCGTGGCGGGGCAGCAGACGAGCCTGCATATCGCCGTCCAGCGCGCGGATCACTGCCGCAGAGACTACGCCTTCCGGCGCGCCGCCGATGCCGTACAGCACGTCTACTTCGCTGTCCGGCATGCAGGTCAGGATCGAGGCGGCAACGTCACCATCCGGAATGGCAAACACGCGCACGCCGAGCTTTTGCATCTGCGCGATGGTGGCGTCGTGGCGCGGTTTGGCCAGAATAGTGACGGTGAGTTCGCTCAGCGGTTTGTTCAGCGCGCTGGCGACGTTACGCAGGTTCTCTTCCAGCGGCAGGCTGAGGTCGATTGCGCCTTTCGCGCCGGGACCGACAATCAGCTTTTCCATGTACATATCCGGCGCGTTAAGGAAGCAGCCCTTATCGCCCACGGCCAGCACCGCCAGGGCGTTGGCCTGACCCATCGCCGTCATTCGGGTGCCTTCGATCGGGTCGACGGCAATATCCACGGCATCGCCGTTGCCGGTACCGACTTTTTCACCGATATAAAGCATCGGCGCTTCGTCGATCTCGCCTTCGCCGATCACGATGGTGCCGTCGATGTTGACCTGGTTAAGCACAATGCGCATGGCATGGACGGCTGCGCCGTCTGCGGTATTTTTGTCACCACGACCCAGCCACTTATAGCCTGCAAGGGCAGCCGCTTCGGTGACGCGGGAAAACTCGATAGCAAGTTCACGTTTCATGAGGTACTCGTACAATCAAAAGGAATTGCACGAAGTTTATCACAGAGTGGGGAGGGGCGAGGGGACCGGTGCGGTCCGGGCCCCTCACCCTGACCCTCTCCCCAGGGGAGAGGGAATATATGATTACTCTTCGTGCTCTTCCCACGCCAGTGCGCGTTTCACCGCTTTCTTCCAGCCGCTGTAGCGGAAATTACGCTCGGTGGTTTCGATGCCAGGGCGGAATTCGCGTTCGATCACCGCTTTTTCCTGCAACTCGTCCAGGTTCTGCCAGAAGCCTACCGCCAGACCGGCAAGGTATGCCGCGCCCAGCGCCGTGACTTCACGCACTTCAGGACGCTCAACGCGGGTACCCAGAATGTCGGACTGGAACTGCATCAGGAAGTTATTCGCGACCGCACCGCCGTCCACGCGCAGGGCGTGCAGACGAATGCCGGAGTCCGCCTGCATCGCTTCCAGCACGTCGCGCGTCTGGTAGGCGATGGATTCCAGGGTGGCGCGAATAATGTGGTTAGAGTTAACGCCACGCGTCAGGCCAAAAATTGCGCCGCGTGCATACGGATCCCAGTACGGCGCGCCCAGACCGGTGAATGCAGGCACCACGTACACGCCGTTGGTGTCTTTCACTTTGGTCGCGAAGTACTCGGAGTCGAACGCATCGCTGATCAGCTTCATCTCGTCGCGCAGCCACTGGATAGACGCACCGGCCATGAACACCGCACCTTCCAGGGCATAGTTCACTTCGCCGCGTGGTCCACAGGCGATGGTGGTCAGCAGGCCGTTTTCTGATTTCACCGCTTTCTCGCCGGTGTTCATCAGCATAAAGCAGCCGGTGCCGTAGGTGTTCTTCGCCATCCCTTCTTTGACGCACAGCTGGCCGAACAGCGCCGCCTGCTGGTCACCGGCAATACCGGCGATAGGAATACGGGTGCCGCCTTTACCGCCGATGTTGGTCTGGCCGTAAACCTCAGAAGACTTGCGCACGTCAGGCAGCATCGCACGTGGGATATCCAGCGCGTCCAGCATCTTGTCATCCCACTCCAGGGTGTTGATGTTGAACAGCATGGTACGCGAGGCGTTGGTGTAGTCGGTGACGTGGACGCGTCCCTGGGTCATCTTCCAGATAAGCCAGGTGTCGACGGTGCCGAACAGCAGCTCGCCGCGTTTTGCACGCTCGCGTGAACCTTCCACGTGGTCGAGGATCCACTTCACTTTGGTGCCGGAGAAATACGGGTCAACCACCAGACCGGTGGCGCTGCGCACGTACTCTTCCATGCCGTCGCGCTTCAGCTGCTCGCAGATCTCAGAGGTACGGCGGCACTGCCAGACGATGGCGTTGTAAATAGGCTTACCGGTTTCACGTTCCCAGACAATCGTCGTTTCACGCTGGTTAGTGATACCAATCGCGGCAATCTCGTCGGAACTGATATCGGCTTTTGCCAGCACTTCGACCAGCGTGGAGCTTTGTGACGCCCAGATCTCCATTGGGTCGTGTTCGACCCAGCCTGGACGAGGATAAATTTGCTCAAATTCGCGCTGTGACACGCTGACGATGTTCGCGTCATGATCCATTACGACAGCGCGGGAGCTGGTAGTGCCCTGGTCGAGCGCAACGATATATTTTTTTTCGGTCATGGTATGTGTCCCGTAGTCAGATTACAGCGAAGCTTTTTGTTGTGCGGTAGAAGTCGTTTCCTTCTCCTCTTCCACACAGGTATCGCACGGTAAATGGCGACCAATTAATTTGCGGTAGCTGAACGCACCCAGCGCAGCCCCGACAACTGGCGCAAACAGCGGTACCAGGAAGTAAGGAATGTCTTTGCCACCGGTGAAGGCGACGTCGCCCCAGCCTGCGATAAAGGCGAACGCTTTAGGTCCGATATCACGCGCCGGGTTCATCGCGAAGCCGGTCAGCGGGCCCATGGAGGCACCAATCACCGCAATCAGCAGGCCAATCAGCAGTGGGGCCAGCGGGCCGCGCGGAATGCCGTTTCCGTCGTCGGTCAGCGCCAGGATAACGCCCATCAGAATAGCGGTAATCACCATTTCAACTGCGAACGCCTGCACAAAATTGATATGCGGGTTTGGATAGGTTGAGAAGATGCCTGCCAGATCCAGACTTTCGACGCTGCCGCGCACCATATGATGCGTCTGTTCGAAGTCGATGAAAAGATTGTAATAAAGCCCGTAAACTAACGCCGCTGCGCAAAACGCGCCGGCAAACTGAGAAAGAATGAAAGGAACTACTTTGCGTCCGTCGAAGCACGCGAACAGCCACAGTGCGATAGTCACCGCCGGGTTAAGATGTGCACCAGACACTCCTGCAGTCAGGTAGATGGCCATCGCCACGCCCAGACCCCAGATGATACTGATTTCCCACTGACCAAAACTGGCACCCGCCACTTTCAGTGCAGCGACACAGCCCACTCCGAAGAATATCAACAACCCGGTACCAAGGAACTCGGCAATGCACTGGCCTTTTAAGGTTGATGTCTGACTCATAATCGGAATCCTGAAGAAATTGATGTTTATTGTTAGCATGGCCGCCCGTGACAGCCACGATGCCCTGTAGACATAGTGTTAATTTATCGTTAACGAGCAAAAACGAGAAATATCGAAATCGAAATGTGTGGTCTGCGTCAATAAAATGAGCGTTTTCGCGCCATAAAGCACATTTTTGCAGCAGTACAGGATCAGTACAGGAATGTGAGCTGAATCATTTCATTAACGAATCAGTTAACAATTTAGGGGTATATGACGCGAACGCACCAGGACCAGACCTAAAAGTGTTGCAAACCGCGATCTGCGCGGTGTGTCGCTGGACACAGAGCGCCGCGCTCCATACAATCGACGGTATATGTCGTGCGCGTTTATGTTAAAGCGTCGCCTTGCAATTCAGGAGAGGTAGCATCATGTCTTTAGAAGTGTTTGAGAAACTGGAATCGAAAGTACAGCAGGCGATTGACACCATCACCCTGCTGCAGATGGAAATTGAAGAGCTGAAAGAGAAGAACAACAGCCTGGCGCAGGAAGTACAGAACGCGCAGCACAGCCGCGAAGAACTGGAGCGCGAAAACAACCAGCTGCGCGAACAGCAGAACGGCTGGCAGGATCGCCTGCAGGCGCTGCTGGGACGTATGGAAGAGGTTTAATTCCCATTGGGATTAATGAGTAGGCCGGGTAAGGCGAAGCCGCCACCCGGCTTTTTTTATGGTTTGATGTCAGTCGGCGATCACCATAAAAAAGGCCGCCAGAGGCGGCCTTAACGCTACTTGTCCTGCGCTATCATAGTAAAAGCAACGAACACATTCGGTTCATCACTCTTTACAACGAGTACGCTGGCGACAATGAACGCGATACATAAATAGCGTTTCATTATGCGGTCCCTGCAGCTAACCGCTCCACCGTTCACCACCGGTGATAAGTCGGTGGACACAAGCCTGATCAAGGGTTGCTTTACGGTTGTGAAGACACCTTTCCCTGGACCGATGCCCATGTGCGAGATGGCGGAAAGGGACGCAGCATCATAGTCAGCAACAGTAGCGTAGTTAAGGTCTGTATAGATAATTAGGAATTTATAAAGGGTCGAGGGGATTACCTGAGATTTGAATCAGGGTAAGATAAAAACCCTGGTCAAAGGTTGCAAGCCTTCCCAACGGACCGCGAATCCCGAGGGACAAAAAAACCGCCACATTGCTGTTGGCGGTTTTTTTATGGTCCACGCTTACGGTTTTATTACTCGATATCCAGCGGATCTTCGGAAAGGATAATGCCGGTATTATCGGCGTAGAGATGGTCGCCGGAGAAGAAGGTCACGCCGCCGAAATTGACGCGCACGTCGCTTTCGCCGATGCCGTCACCTGCCGCCCCTACCGGTATGGCTGCGATGGCCTGAATCCCGATATCCAGGTCTTCCAGATCGTCCACCTGACGCACGGAACCGTACACCACAATGCCTTCCCACTCGTTTTGTGCGGCAATACCGGCCAGCTCAGCATCAATCAATGCGCGGCGTACGGAACCACCGCCATCGACCACCAGTACGCGGCCACGGCCGTTCTGTTCGAGCAGATCGTACAACAACCCGTTATCCTCGAAACATTTCACCGTGACGATCTGTCCGCCAAACGACGACCGCCCACCAAAGTTGGAGAACAGCGGTTCAACGACGTTGACATCTTCCTGGTAGATGTCACAAAGCTCGGAGGTATCGTATTTCATAGGTTTAACGCTCAGTTGCTGCGAATGTGTTCAGTATATCGTGCGAAATGCGTTGTTGGCAAAATCATCAATTGTTAATTGATATTTGTCAGCTAACTGAGCGTCTGGCTTAAGACAATCCCGATGACGAACAACAGGTTAGTCAGCAGCGCGCCTTTTACCGTGCGTTCCAGCATTGGCGGCATGGCGGCCGGGCTGCGTTCGCGCATTACAAAACGGGCCTGCTTAATCAGCAGCGGCGCGGCAAGCACAAACAGCCAGCCCCACAGACTGTGCAGGGAAATAAGGTTAAACAGCGCCAGGCAGACCAGGGCACCCATCAGCAGGCAGGCATGGTAGCGACGCGCATTCACCGGCCCCAGACGGACCGCCAGGGTGTTTTTGCCGTTCTCCCGGTCGCTGTCGATATCGCGCAGGTTGTTGATGTTGAGCACCGCGGTCGCCAGCAGACCGCAGGCGGTCGCAGGCAGGAACAGCGCAGGGATCACCGTATGCGCCTGTAAGTACCAGCTTCCCATCACGCTCAGCCAGCCGAAGAACACCAGTACGGAGATATCCCCGAGCCCAATGTAGCCGTAAGGACGCGTGCCGACGGTGTAGGTGATGGCTGCGATAATGGCCAATAAACCCAGCACCAGGAAGCCAATAAAATCGCTGGGGGTCTTAGACGCCACTGTCACCAGCGCCAGACCCGATAAACAGATCAGCACCACGGTGATAATCAGCGCGCGCTTCATCTGCGCCTGAGTAATCACCCCTTTTTGCATCCCACGCAGCGGCCCGATACGGTCAGGTTTGTCGCTGCCTTTCACCGCGTCGCCATAGTCGTTGGCGAGGTTGGAGAGAATTTGCAGCAGGCCGGCGGTAATCAATGCCAGCGCGGCAACCAGCGGATCGAAATAACCCTGCCACCAGGCAAGCGCCGTACCGACGATAATCGCGGCAAAGGCCAGAGGGAGTGTTTTAGGGCGCAGACTTTCGAGCCACGCCTGAGTACGGCTGATGTCAGTCATAAGTATTTAGCCAATAAAAATGGGGGCATTAGCCCCCATTAAACGTGATGAGAATCCAGTAACCGCGATTATAGGATAAAACGGCTCAGATCTTCATCTGCCACTAACGCATCCAGATGTTTACTCACATATTCTGCGTCAATGGTAACGGTTTGACCGTTCAGATCGCTCGCGTCGTAAGAGATATCTTCCACCAGGCGTTCCAGCACGGTATGCAGACGACGCGCACCGATGTTTTCGGTGGTTTCGTTCACCTGCCATGCAGCCTGGGCAATACGTTTGATACCGTCTTCAGTGAACTCGAGGTTCACGCCTTCGGTCGCCATCAGCGCTTTGTACTGAACGGTTGCAGAGGCGTTTGGCTCGGTCAGGATACGTTCGAAGTCTTCGGTCGTCAGCGCCTGCAGCTCAACGCGGATAGGCAGACGGCCCTGCAGTTCCGGGATCAGATCCGACGGGCTGGCAACCTGGAAGGCACCTGATGCGATAAACAGGATGTGGTCCGTTTTCACCATGCCGTGCTTGGTGGAGACGGTGCAGCCTTCTACCAGCGGCAGCAGGTCGCGCTGAACGCCTTCGCGGGACACGTCCGGGCCGGAGCTGTTGCCGCCGCGCTTACAAATTTTGTCGATTTCGTCGATAAACACGATACCGTGCTGCTCAACCGCGTCGATAGCGTCCTGCTTCAGCTCTTCCGGATTCACCAGCTTCGCCGCTTCTTCTTCAATCAGCAGCTTCATCGCGTCTTTGATTTTCAGCTTACGTGTTTTTTGCTTCTGACCGCCCAGGTTCTGGAACATGGACTGCAGCTGGCTGGTCATCTCTTCCATGCCCGGAGGTGCCATGATTTCCACACCCATTGGCGCGGCAGCGAGATCGATCTCAATCTCTTTATCATCCAGCTGGCCTTCACGCAGTTTTTTGCGGAACGCCTGACGCGCAGCGGACGGTTCCGCCTGCTGTTCAGCCTGACCCCAGTTGTTTTTTGCCGGTGGGATCAGCACGTCGAGAATGCGCTCTTCGGCCATCTCTTCCGCGCGATAGCGGTTTTTCTCAATGGCCTGGACGCGCACCATTTTGATCGCCGAGTCGGTCAGATCGCGGATGATGGAGTCCACTTCTTTACCCACATAGCCCACTTCGGTGAACTTGGTGGCTTCAACTTTGATGAACGGTGCGTTAGCCAGCTTCGCCAGACGACGGGCGATTTCGGTTTTACCGACGCCGGTCGGGCCGATCATCAGAATGTTTTTCGGCGTCACTTCGTGGCGCAGCTCTTCGTCAAGCTGCATACGACGCCAGCGGTTACGCAGGGCGATAGCCACGGAACGCTTGGCGTTATCCTGGCCGATAATGTGTTTGTTCAGTTCGCTGACAATTTCGCGTGGGGTCATTTCAGACATGGGAGATCCTTACGCTTTGGAGGTCAATTCTTCGATGGTGTGGTTGTGGTTGGTATAGATGCAGATATCACCTGCAATATCCAACGCCTTCACCGCGATATCACGCGCGTTCATGTCGGTATTTTCCAACAGTGCGCGGGCAGCAGCCTGGGCATAAGGGCCGCCAGAGCCGATGGCAATCAGGTCATTTTCCGGCTGAATTACGTCACCGTTACCGGTGATGATAAGCGAAGCGGTTTCATCGGCGACCGCCAGCAGCGCTTCGAGCTTGCGCAGCATGCGGTCGGTACGCCAGTCTTTCGCCAGCTCAACGGCGGCTTTCACCAGATGACCCTGGTGCATTTCCAGTTTACGTTCAAACAGTTCAAACAGCGTGAAGGCATCTGCCGTGCCGCCTGCAAAACCGGCGATCACTTTGTCGTTGTAGAGACGACGCACTTTCTTCACGTTGCCTTTCATGACGGTATTACCCAGCGTGGCCTGGCCATCACCGGCGATTACCACATGGCCGTTACGGCGTACACTTACTATTGTTGTCACGAGCAGACCCCCTGGTTACAGAATCGGGAAACAGAAGCCCTGAGCCTGTGCCCAGGGCTGAATTAAATGATAGATGGGGGGGATTTTGGGGGTTTCAACCCCCGGAGGCGAGTCGAATGCAGTTTGTGTGACCGGCGATTTTCAAACGAGAAAGGGTGCCATCGGCATTTTCTTTGCCTTTGACCGGACCAATCACCACGCGATTCCAGCCGTTATTGGTGGTAATACGCGAATCAAACCCTTCAAAGGCCAGCTGCGCGCGCACCGTTTCCGCCTGCTCCGCACCTTTGAACGAACCGCACTGTACCATCCAGCGACGTTCGTCTTTTTTCTCCGCCGTCTGCTTCGGCGCTTCGGTCTCTTTCGTGACCGGCGCGGCCTGCTGCGTTTTCGGCTGCTGCGCAGTGGTATGCGCTGGCGTCTGGAGCAGATCCTGATACGGCTGAGCCGCCTGCTTCTGCTGCTGCGCTTTAGGCTGCTGCTGGACAGGCTGAGACTGCACCGTACGCGTCGGCTGCTGATACGGCTGTTCCGTTACCCGCGGCTGTGCCTTCGGCTGCTGTACCGGCTGGGTTTGCGCCCACTGCTGTTGCTGCTGAATCTGCTGTTGTGCCTGGCGACGCTGCAGCGTTTGCTGACGCTGTTCCGGCGTCTGCTCATTCCACGGCACTTCGTTCAGCTGCGTAGGCTGCTGGCGCATATCGGCCTGCATTTGTGCCAGCAGCTGACGCTGTTCATCCGTCAGCTGATTCGCATTCTGTACTTCACCACCCGCAGAAGGTTCCGTTGGCGCACGTACCCCAGGCTGACGGCTTTCCAGCTCTTTGATATAGCGCCAGCGCTCTTCAGGCTTCGGAGGGAGGCCATTTCCGGCGACTTTACTGGCCTGAAGCGCCTCAGACTCTTCTTTTTTATGGTGCGTGATAAAGTACAGGCCACCAATAAAGGCGACGACTACAGCCGCAGCAATAGCGACCATTGCTGGCGAGACAGCAGGCAGGTTACGTTGCTTTTTTCTTGAGCTACTCTTTTTGCGTCGCGAAGGTGCCGGCTGGCCGCGACGTACATAATCTCGTTGTGCCACTATCGTTTCGCTGTATTTATTCGTTCGTCAGTCCGCCATGTTACTTAAGCGGCGGGGCTTTGACCAGATAAGGGTATCCGAAAGACGTTTACTTTAAGTCAATGCCTGGGTCGTGCCGCGGACGATCAGTTCGCAGTCCAGCAACCGTGAACCGCTGCTAACTGTTTGACCGTGAAGCTGATCCAGCAGAAGCAGCATCGCTTCGCGACCGATTTGATAGCGCGGCTGAGCGACCGTTGAGAGCGGTGGATCGCAAAACTCCGAAAGCGAAATATTATCGAAACCGATGATGGATAAATCTTTCGGTATGCGAAGGCCGCGGCGTTTGGCATACGATAATGCGCCCAGCGCCATCACGTCGCTGTGGCAAAATACGGCGGTTGGCGGCTCAGGCAGGTCCAGAAGTTTCTCCAGCGCCTGTCCACCGGCTGCGAAGGTAAAATCACCGCGCGCAATGTAATGCGGATCGACGGTCACGCCGGTACGTCGCAGCGCCTGAACGTATCCCTGCAGGCGGTAGTGACACAGCGGCATCTCTTCCGGTCCGGCGATGCAGCCAATACGCTTATGCCCCAGCTCCTGGAGATAGTTTACGGCGTTGAACGCGGCGGTAAGGTTATCGATATGGACCGTCGGCAGCTCCAGCTCTGGCGCAAACTCGTTGGCCATGACCATCGGCGGTAAATTACGCTGCTCTTCGATGCTGGCATCAAACGGCAGGCGAGAGCCAAGCAGCAGCATGCCGTCGATCTGCTTGGTGATAATGAGGTCGATGAAGGTTTTTTCCTGTTGGTTCTGATGGGCGCAGTCGCCAATCAGCACCAGGTACCCCTGTTCCGCCGCCGTGACTTCTATGCCGCGGATAATCTCGCTAAAGAAAGGGTCACAGATGTCCGGCACAATCACCAGGATGGTGCGCGACTCGTTGCGTTTGACGTTACGTCCCATTGCCTGCGGAAAATAGCCCACTTCAAGCGCAGCCTGCTCCACCCGGTTACGGGTCGCCTGGGAGACTTTATCCGGGTTCATTAATGCGCGGGATACTGTTGCCGTAGAGACCTGTGCTTTCTGGGCAACGTCTTTCATGGTCGCAGCCGCAACCTCTTTCCTGGACTTCAACGTCTTCTCCTCGCCTGAACACCGAACTTCTGACATCACCATTTTTACAGATAGTTAATGGAATCGGTTACAGAATTTTCATAAAAAGTGTGAGGAGCGTTAAATTTTTCGATCCAGCTTCAGCCTTCGATAGGGTCGACGTCCAGGACCCACTTCACTTTTCGCGCTTCGGGCAGGGTGTTAATCAGCACCAGCGCGCCGCTAACAATATGCTGAAGACGAATACGCGAGGGGTGCTGGAGCAAGATCTGCCAGCGGAAACGGCCGCCGCGTTTTGGCGCGAGGGCAGGCACCGGGCCCAAAATCCACAGCTGACTATCCACCAGCGGGCTGGCCTGCAGGAGGTTTCTCAGCTGCTGCAGGAAAAGTGGCGCCTGCTGATTGTTATGATCTTCCGCGCGGATGATGACGTGGCTGGTCCACGGCGGTAGCTGCATGGTCTGGCGTTCGGCCAGCGCCTGCTCGGCAAAGGCGTCATAGCCTTTGTGCAGCAGGGTTTGCAGCAGCGGGTGCTCCGGGTGGTGCGTTTGCAGCACCACTTCGCCCTGTTTACCGGCGCGTCCTGCACGTCCGGCAACCTGGGTGTAAAGCTGGGCGAAGCGCTCGGCGGAGCGGAAATCTGCCGAGAACAGCGCGCCGTCCACGTCCAGCAGGGCGACCAGCGTCACGTCCGGGAAGTGGTGGCCTTTGGCCAGCATCTGGGTGCCAATCAGGATGCGCGCGCCACCGCGATGCACTTCCGCCAGCTGCTGTTCGAGTGCGCCTTTGCGGCTGGTGGTGTCCCGGTCGATACGCGAAATCGGCACGTCCGGGAAAAAGGGCCCAAGCGCCTGCTCCAGCTGTTCCGTCCCCAGACCGACCGGCACAATATGCGTTGAGCCACACGACGGGCACTGGCGCGGCACCGGACGCTGGCTGTCGCAGTGGTGGCAGCGCAGATGACGCTGGGCCTGATGGAAGGTGTAGTAGTGATCGCAGCGCGGGCATTCGGCAATCCAGCCGCAGTCGTGGCACAGCAGTGCAGGTGCAAATCCGCGACGGTTGAGGAACAGAATGACCTGATTCCCCGCCTGCAAATGCTGGCGCATGCGGGTAATAAGCGCGGGCGCTAGCCCCGCCTGGACCTGCTGACCTTTCAAATCCAGCACGTGCTGAATGGCCGGACGGGCATTCCCCGCGCGACGCGTCAGGCGCAGCATGTGGTATTTACGCTGGCGCACGTTGTGCAGCGTTTCGAGCGCAGGCGTGGCGGATCCCAGAACAATAGGAATTTGCTCGCTGTGCGCGCGGTAGACGGCCAGATCGCGGGCGTGATAGCGCCAGCCTTCCTGCTGTTTATAGGAGCTGTCGTGCTCTTCGTCGATCACGATAACGCCAAGATTTTTAAACGGCGTGAACAGCGACGAGCGGGTGCCGATCACAATCGCCGCTTCGCCGTTTTTCGCTTTCAGCCAGGCGCTGAGTCGCTCGCTGTCATTCAGGCCGGAGTGCAGAACCTCAACCGGCGCGTTAAAGCGCTCGCGGAATCGGGCGATGGTTTGCGGCGTCAGGCCAATTTCCGGCACCATCACCAGCGCCTGTTTCCCCTGCGCGAGCACGTTTTCCAGCACGCTCAGGTAAACTTCGGTCTTGCCGGAACCGGTGACCCCCGCCAGCAGCCAGGCAGAGAAACGATCGGAGGCGCTATGAATCGCGCCTACCGCGGTGGCCTGCTCGGTATTCAGACGCAGGCGATCCCCTGAAACGGAGAAACTCTCCCGCCAGTCGTTAAGGGCAGGCGCCTCGCTTGCCAGGTCGCTCAGCCCTTTTTTTCTTAATGCCTGTAGCGCCGTTTCGCTGACCTCAAGCTCGTCGACCTGATGCCGCCAGATTTTCCCCTGACGCAGCGCCGCCAACGCCTGCTGCTGTTTCTGCGAGCGCTTCAGGCTGTTGATGTCGACGGCCTGGCCTTCCTCCGTGGCAAACCAGTACCACATTGGCGCATGGCTGGCGCTCTTGCCCTGACGCAGCATAATTGGCAGGGCGTGGAACAGGACGTCGCCGATGGGGTGATGATAATAATCCGCCGCCCACAGCAGCAGTCGCCAGGTGCTGGTGGAGTAGACGGGCTCGCTGTCCAGCACCTCAACGACCGATTTCAGTTCATTAAGCGGCAGTTCGCTCTTATCGCTGACGGAGACGACGATCCCCACGCGCTGCTGTTTGCCAAACGGCACGGTCACGCGACAGCCCGCTTTGGCGCTCATGCTGTCGGGCAGCAGATAGTCAAAGGTGCGGGGAAGCGGAACGGGCAGGGCAACGTGAGCGACGGGCATCGAATCTTCCTGACTTGAAAAGTGGCGCGTTAGTATACACATTAGTAAAAGCGGCGTGCGGATCAGTTTGCATACGTTGGTCAAATTCTGTATGATTCGCCGCCTTTGGTGTACTTTACGCCAAAGAACTTACAATCAACATCGCGTGGTGTCTGGCGTTAGGGCTGGAAGAGCGACGCGGCCTTAACTGAGGTTCTCCCATGAAAAAAGATATTCACCCGAAATACGAAATGATTACTGCAAACTGTTCTTGCGGTAACTCTATCCAGATCCGCTCTACCGTGGGTCACGATCTGAACCTGGACGTGTGCGGCAAATGCCACCCGTTCTACACTGGTAAGCAGCGTGATGTTGCAACCGGTGGCCGTGTTGACCGCTTCAACAAGCGTTTCAGCATCCCGGGCGCTAAATAAGTTTCCCGAAAAAAAGGCACCGCAAGGTGCCTTTTTTGTATCCGCTTCTCAGTATTCCCACGTCTCCGGGTCAATACCCAGTTCACGCATGATCACCTTCGCCTCTTCCGGGATTTCGTCACTACGCTCTTTGCGCAGATCGTCATCGTTCGGCAACGGTTGACCGGTAAACGCATGCAGAAACGCTTCGCACAGCAGTTCGCTGTTGGTTGCGTGGCGCAGGTTGTTCACCTGACGACGCGTACGTTCATCGGTGAGGATCTTCAACACCTTCAGAGGAATGGAAACCGTAATTTTCTTTACTTGCTCACTCTTCTTACCGTGCTCAGCGTATGGGCTGATATATTCGCCGCTCCATTCAGCCATGAGATACCTTTAATCCTCTCAGTCATTTATCTAAAGGTGCAAAACCGTTAACCACCCGTTTTGAACCGCAATCTTGCCTAGTTTACCGTAGAGACGATACCGTGGCACGGATATTGCCGCTGCAGCGTGCACTAAAGCATATAATTTTAACGGCTATTTGCGCATTGCTCAATCTATACGCAAAGAAGTTTAGATGTCCAGATGTATTGACGTCCATATTTTCAATGTTTACTCTGGTGCCTGACTTTTCACCTCATTCGCCAGGAAGCCCTCACCATGACGCGTAAACAGGCCACTATCGCAGTGCGTAGCGGATTAAATGATGACGAGCAGTACGGCTGCGTTGTCCCGCCCATTCATCTTTCCAGTACCTACAATTTCACCGGATTTAATGAACCCCGTGCGCATGACTACTCGCGTCGTGGCAACCCTACGCGTGACGTGACCCAGCGCGCGCTGGCCGAACTGGAAGGTGGCGCAGGGGCAGTATTAACCAATACCGGCATGTCTGCCATTCATCTGGTGACCACGGTGTTCCTGAAGCCTGGCGACCTGCTGGTTGCGCCGCACGACTGTTACGGCGGCAGCTATCGCCTGTTTGATAGCCTGGCAAAACGCGGCTGCTATCGCGTGCTGTTTGTCGATCAAAACGATGAACAGGCGCTGAAACAGGCGCTGGCAGAGAAACCGAAGCTGGTTCTGGTAGAAAGTCCAAGCAATCCATTGTTGCGCGTTGTCGATATTGCGAAAATTTGTCAGCTCGCAAGGGATGCGGGAGCGATAAGTGTAGTGGATAATACGTTCCTCAGTCCGGCCCTTCAGAACCCACTCGCACTGGGTGCCGATCTGGTATTGCATTCATGCACTAAATATCTGAACGGCCATTCTGACGTGGTAGCAGGCGTGGTGATTGCCAAAGATCCTGACGTTGTCACCGAACTGGCATGGTGGGCCAATAATATTGGCGTCACCGCAGGCGCCTTCGACAGCTACCTGCTGTTGCGCGGCATCCGTACGCTGTCGCCGCGTATGGACGTGGCGCAGCGTAATGCTCAGGCGATTGTCGACTTCCTGAAAACCCAGCCGCTGGTGAAGAAGCTGTATCACCCGTCGCTGCCGGAAAACCAGGGGCACGAGATTGCCGCGCGCCAGCAGAAAGGGTTTGGCGCGATGTTAAGTTTTGAACTGGACGGTGACGAGCAAACGCTGCGTCGCTTCCTGAGCGGGCTGTCATTGTTTACGCTGGCGGAATCCTTAGGTGGGGTTGAAAGCTTGATCTCCCACGCCGCGACCATGACGCACGCAGGTATGGCACCCGAAGCACGTGCCGCCGCCGGGATTTCTGAGACGCTGCTGCGGATCTCAACCGGTATCGAAGATTCTGAAGATTTAATTGCCGATCTGGAAAATGGCTTCCGGGTCGCAGCCAAGGGGTAATCATGAGTGTGATAGCGCAGGCAGGGGCGAAGGGTCGTCAACTGCATAAGTTTGGTGGTAGTAGTCTTGCTGATGTGAAATGTTACCTGCGTGTCGCAGGGATCATGACGGAATATTCACAGCCGGGTGACATGATGGTTGTCTCGGCGGCGGGCAGCACCACCAACCAGTTGATTAGCTGGCTGAAACTGAGCCAGACCGATCGCCTTTCTGCGCATCAGGTGCAACAGTCATTACGTCGCTATCAGAGCGAATTGATTGCCGGCCTGCTGCCTGCGGACGTGGCGGACGGGCTGATCAGCGCCTTCACGCACGATCTTGAGCGTCTGGCCGCTCTGCTGGACAGCGGCATTACCGATGCGGTGTATGCCGAAGTGGTGGGCCACGGTGAAGTATGGTCCGCGCGCCTGATGGCTGCGGTTCTGCAACACCTGGGTGTGGACGCCGCCTGGCTTGACGCGCGTGATTTCCTGCGTGCCGAACGCGCCGCGCAGCCGCAGGTGGATGAAGGCCTGTCCTACCCGCTGCTGCAGCAGCTGCTGGTGCAGCATCCGGGCAAACGCATTGTGGTCACCGGCTTTATCAGCCGCAGCAACGCGGGTGAAACCGTGCTGCTGGGCCGTAACGGCTCCGACTACTCGGCGACGCAAATCGGTGCTTTGGCGGGCGTGTCCCGCGTCACCATCTGGAGCGACGTGGCCGGTGTTTATAGCGCGGACCCGCGCAAAGTAAAAGATGCCTGCCTGCTGCCGCTGCTGCGCCTGGATGAAGCCAGCGAGCTGGCGCGTCTGGCGGCACCGGTGCTGCACGCCCGTACGCTGCAGCCGGTTTCCGGTAGCGATATCGACCTGCAGCTGCGCTGCAGCTACACCCCGGATCAAGGCTCCACGCGCATTGAGCGCGTGCTGGCCTCTGGTACCGGGGCGCGTATTGTTACCAGCCACGACGACATCTGCCTGATTGAGTTCCAGGTTCCTGCGGGCCAGGACTTCAGGCTGGCACATAAAGAGATCGACACGATCCTGAAACGCGCCCAGGTGCGTCCGCTGGCCGTGGGTGTGCATAATGACCGCCAGCTGCTGCAGTTCTGCTATACCGCAGAAGTGGCGGACAGCGCGCTGAAAATTCTGGATGAAGCAGGCCTGCCGGGCGAACTTCGCCTGCGTCAGGGGCTGGCGCTGGTGGCGATGGTGGGCGCGGGCGTCACCCGTAACCCGCTGCACTGCCACCGCTTCTGGCAGCAGCTGAAAGGCCAGCCGGTAGAGTTCACCTGGCAGTCGGAAGAGGGCATCAGCCTGGTTGCCGTTCTGCGCAAAGGGCCAACCGAAAGCCTGATTCAGGGTCTGCATACCTCTCTGTTCCGCGCGGAAAAACGCATCGGCCTGGTGCTGTTTGGTAAAGGCAACATCGGTTCCCGCTGGCTGGAGCTGTTCGCCCGCGAACAGGTCACGCTCTCGGCGCGTACCGGGTTTGAATTTATTCTCGCAGGCGTGGTGGACAGTCGCCGCAGCCTGCTGAACTACGAAGGGCTGGATGCCAGCCGCGCCCTTGCCTTCTTTAATGATGAAGCCGTTGAGCAGGATGAAGAGTCGCTGTTCCTGTGGATGCGCGCGCACCCGTATGACGATCTGGTGGTGCTGGACGTTACCGCCAGCGAACAGCTTGCCGATCAGTATCTTGATTTCGCCAGCCACGGTTTCCACGTCATCAGTGCGAACAAACTGGCGGGGGCAAGCAGCACCGATAAATACCGCCAGATCCACGACGCGTTTGAAAAAACCGGCCGTCACTGGCTGTATAACGCCACCGTGGGCGCGGGCCTGCCGGTAAACCACACCGTGCGCGACCTGATTGAAAGCGGTGACAGCATTCTGGCGCTGAGCGGTATCTTCTCCGGTACGCTCTCCTGGCTGTTCCTGCAGTTTGACGGCACCGTGCCGTTCACTGACCTGGTGGATCAGGCGTGGCAGCAGGGCTTAACGGAACCCGATCCGCGCGTTGACCTCTCCGGTAAAGACGTGATGCGTAAGCTGGTGATCCTGGCGCGCGAAGCCGGTTATGACATCGAGCCGGATGCCGTCCGCGTCGAGTCGCTGGTGCCTGCCGGCTGTGAAGAGGGTTCTGTGGATCATTTCTTTGAAAATGGTGAAGAGCTTAACGAGCAGATGGTGCAGCGTCTGGAAGCGGCGAACGAGATGGGGCTGGTGCTGCGCTACGTGGCACGTTTTGAGGCCAACGGAAAAGCGCGCGTCGGTGTCGAGGCGGTGCGTCCTGAACATCCGCTGGCGGCGCTGTTGCCGTGCGATAACGTCTTCGCCATCGAAAGCCGCTGGTACCGCGATAACCCGCTGGTGATCCGCGGCCCGGGCGCCGGGCGCGACGTCACCGCAGGAGCGATCCAGTCCGACATCAACCGTCTGGCTAAGCTGCTGTAAAAATTCAATTTCCCTCTCCCTGTGGGAGAGGGTTAGGGTGAGTGCAGTCTGATGCACTCACCCCCATCATGAATTTCCCTCATCTTCCCTGAGCAAACCTCACCGTTATTGTTGATTATTTCTATTGACGTCCCTCCGCTTTTCCGTCATTTTTACATCTGGACGTCTAAACGTATAGAAGTTCACAAAACAACAGACAATGACACGCGATTGATAGGGGTAGGGTATGAGCTTTTTTCACGCCAACCAGCGGGAAGCACTGAACCAGAGCCTGGCCGAAGTAAACGGTCAGATTAACGTCTCTTTTGAATTTTTCCCGCCGCGCACCAGTGAAATGGAGCAAACCCTTTGGAGCTCTATCGATCGTCTCAGCAGCCTGAAACCAAAGTTTGTCTCCGTGACCTACGGTGCGAACTCTGGCGAGCGTGACCGTACGCACAGCATCATTAAAGGCATCAAAGATCGTACCGGTCTGGAAGCGGCGCCGCACCTCACCTGTATCGACGCTACCCGCGACGAGCTGCGTGCCATCGCCCAGGACTACTGGAATAACGGCATCCGTCATATTGTCGCACTGCGCGGCGACCTCCCGCCCGGCAGCGGCAAGCCAGAGATGTATGCGGCCGACCTGGTCGGGCTGCTGAAAGAGGTGGCAGATTTCGATATCTCCGTGGCTGCTTACCCTGAAGTTCACCCGGAAGCGAAAAGCGCCCAGGCGGATCTGCTTAACCTCAAGCGTAAAGTGGAGGCCGGTGCCAACCGCGCCATTACCCAGTTCTTCTTTGATGTCGAAAGCTACCTGCGCTTCCGTGACCGCTGCGTCTCCGCGGGCATCGACGTTGAAATTATCCCGGGCATTCTGCCGGTCTCTAACTTCAAACAGGCGAAGAAATTCGCCGATATGACCAACGTGCGCATCCCGCTGTGGATGTCCAAAATGTACGAAGGTCTGGATGATGACCCGGAAACCCGCAAGCTGGTGGGGGCCAATATCGCGATGGACATGGTGAAAATCTTAAGCCGTGAAGGGGTGAAAGACTTCCACTTCTACACGCTAAACCGCGCGGAGATGAGCTATGCCATCTGCCATACTCTGGGCGTTCGCCCCGCGTAAAACACCAAAAGCCCTCTTAAATAGAGGGCTTTTTAACAGGGTAAAAAGTTAAAAGGTATCAGCTATCGAATCTGTGGATTAATTCAACTATAACTTATTGCTAGTGGTGTATATCGTAACGGTAACACTGTAAAAGGGAGCATAGCGATGAGCACGTCAGACGAGACCAATAAAGCGGCATCAGTCGGCAAATGCCCGTTCCATCAGGGCGGCGTCGATCACAGCGCGGGCGCAGGTACAGGCAGCCGCGACTGGTGGCCAAAACAACTCCGCATCGATCTTCTTAACCAACATTCCAATCGTTCGAACCCGCTGGGTGAAGACTTCGACTACCGCAAAGAATTCAGCAAGCTTGATTACTCTGCCCTTAAAGGCGACCTCAAAGCACTTTTAACCGACTCTCAACCGTGGTGGCCTGCCGACTGGGGCAGCTATGCGGGCCTGTTTATCCGTATGGCGTGGCACGGTGCGGGTACCTATCGCTCCGTGGACGGGCGCGGTGGGGCAGGACGCGGTCAACAGCGCTTTGCGCCACTGAACTCCTGGCCGGATAACGTAAGCCTGGATAAAGCGCGCCGTCTGCTGTGGCCTATCAAGAAAAAATACGGACAAAAAATCTCCTGGGCCGACCTGTTTATCCTCGCGGGTAACGTGGCGCTGGAGAACTCCGGCTTCCGTACCTTTGGTTTTGGTGCCGGGCGTGAAGACGTCTGGGAACCGGATCTGGACGTGAACTGGGGTGATGAAAAAGCCTGGCTGACCCACCGTGACCCGGAAGCGCTGGCTAAGCGTCCTCTGGCAGCCACCGAAATGGGCCTGATCTACGTGAACCCGGAAGGGCCGAACGCCAGCGGTGAACCTCTGTCAGCGGCGGCTGCGATTCGCGCAACCTTCGGCAACATGGGCATGAACGACGAAGAGACCGTCGCGCTGATTGCAGGCGGCCACACCCTCGGCAAGACTCACGGCGCGGGTGAAGCCACCCACGTGGGTACCGACCCCGAAGCCTCACCGATTGAAGCACAGGGCCTGGGCTGGGCCAGCACGCACGGCACGGGGGTTGGTGCTGATGCCATTACCTCCGGGCTGGAGGTCATCTGGTCACAAACCCCGACCCAGTGGAGCAACTACTTCTTCGAGAACCTGTTCAAATACGAATGGGTACAGACCCGCAGCCCGGCAGGGGCGATTCAGTTTGAAGCCGTGGATGCGCCGGAAATCATGCCCGATCCGTTCGACCCGTCGAAAAAACGCAAGCCTACCATGCTGGTCACCGACCTGACGCTGCGCTTCGATCCGGAATTCGAGAAGATTTCCCGCCGCTTCCTGAACGACCCGCAGGCTTTCAACGAAGCCTTCGCGCGTGCCTGGTTCAAGCTGACCCACCGTGATATGGGGCCAAAATCGCGTTACCTTGGCCCGGAAGTGCCGAAAGAAGATCTGATTTGGCAGGACCCGCTGCCGCAGGCGGTGTTCAATCCGACGAAAGAAGACATTGAAAGCCTGAAGGCGGAAATCGCTGCCTCTGGTCTCTCCGTGAGCGAACTGGTTTCCGTTGCCTGGGCGTCAGCCTCGACCTTCCGCGGTGGCGATAAGCGTGGCGGTGCCAACGGCGCGCGTCTGGCGCTGGCGCCTCAGCGTGACTGGGACGTGAACGCTGCGGCGGTTCGCGCGCTGCCAGCCCTGGAAGCTATCCAGCGCACCACCAACAAAGCCTCTCTGGCCGATATCATCGTGCTGGCGGGTGTGGTAGGCGTTGAGCAGGCCGCAAAAGCGGCAGGTGTGTATGTCACCGTACCGTTCACGCCGGGCCGCGTTGATGCGCGTCAGGATCAGACGGATATCGAGATGTTTAACCTGCTCGAACCGATTGCCGATGGTTTCCGCAACTACCGTGCGCAGGTAGATGTGTCCACCACGGAGTCTCTGCTGATTGATAAAGCCCAACAGCTGACGCTGACTGCGCCAGAACTGACGGTGCTGATTGGCGGCCTGCGCGTACTGGGTGCCAACTTTGATGGCAGTAAAAACGGCGTGTTCACCAACCGCGAAGGCGTGCTGAGCACTGATTTCTTCGTGAATCTGCTGGACATGAACACGCAGTGGAAGGCGACCGACGAATCTAATGAGCTGTTTGCCGGAAGCGATCGCACCAGCGGTGAAGTGAAATATACCGCCACCCGCGCCGATCTGGTCTTCGGCTCTAACGCCGTCCTGCGCGCGCTGGCCGAGGTTTACGCCAGCGATGATGCGCATGAGAAGTTTGTCCGCGACTTCGTTGCCGCCTGGGCGAAGGTCATGGATCTGGATCGGTTTGACGTGAAGTAGCCAGTGTGCCGGGTGGCGGCTACGCCTTACCCGGCCTACAAATTAAAGTGCCATGTAGGCCGGGTAAGCGCAGCGCCACCCGGCTTTTTTATTACTCCCACTCCTGCAGGAATCGCTGTCCATACTGGTCTGCTACCAGCAGCGCCGCATACACCTGATCCGGCGTGACGCCCCCCGGCATGTTGTGGATCGTTTCTCCTTCCGCACATGAGGCTTCGGCGATCAGACGCATTTTGGCCGGAATATCCTCTTTGATGTTCAGCTGTGCCAGGGTGATCGGCAGCCCTACGCTGTGGCAAAGCGCCGCGACGGTCTCAATTTCTTCTACCGGCGCGTTTTCCAGCACCAGCTGCGTCAGCGTACCAAACGCCACTTTCTCCCCATGATAGAAGTGATGCGCGTCCGGCACCGCCGTCATGCCGTTATGAATAGCGTGTGCAGCCGCTAGCCCGCCACTTTCAAAGCCGACGCCGCTGAGATAGGTGTTGGCTTCGATAATGCGTTCCAGCGCAGGCGTCACCACATGCTGTTCCGCCGCCAGCATCGCTTTTTCACCCTCTTCAACCAGCGTGTTGTAGCACAGCTCGGCGAGCGCTAATGCCGCCTGTGTGCATTTACCCCCGGCCATAGTGGTCGCGCCGCTGCGCGAGCAGGCGCGTGCTTCAAACCAGGTCGCCAGCGCGTCGCCAATCCCGGCGGCCAGCAGACGTGCAGGCGCACCTGCTACCACTTTCGTATCCACAATGACCATGTTCGGGTTGTGTGGCAGCATCAGGTAGCGTTCGAACTCGCCGCTGTCGGTGTAGATAACGGAAAGGGCGCTGCACGGCGCGTCGGTGGACGCGATAGTCGGCGCAATGGCGACCGGCACGTCCATAAAGTGAGCCAGCGCTTTCGCGGTATCCAGCGTTTTACCGCCACCAATACCCAGCACCGCCAGGCAGTCGGCGCTGTCGGCCAGCTTTTTCAGGCGATCGATTTCATTTTGCGAACATTCGCCGCCAAACGGCGCAATTTCGGCATGCAGTTCGGCTTTTTTAAAACTCTGAAGCAGGGTCTCTTCGGCAAAACCCAGCACAAACTTATCGCCGACGACCAGCCAGCGGTTTGCCAGGGGTTTCAGATAGTCGCCGAGACGGGTCAGCACATCCGCGCCCTGGATATATTTCCCCGGCGATTGAATGATACGGTCCATAACAGTTCTCCCTTAGAGGTTGAGGTTACCAAACGCGTTTTTCCAGTCCTGCTCGAACTTCTCTATGGCTGACTCTACCGCCGGCGTACCGAGCATGTGTTGCGCTACGTCTAAGGGAAGCGTGATTGCTTCACATCCTGCCAACAGGCAGTCGAGCGCCTGACGCGGCGTTTTGAAGCTGGCGGCCAGCACTTTACTGTCCGGCGCGTGCAGCTCCAGCAGGGACTGCAGTTCCTGAACCATGCGAATGCCGTCACCGCCCTGCGCGTCGACGCGGTTGACGTACGGCGCGACATATTTCGCCCCTGCGAGTGCGGCGAGCAAGCCCTGCGCCGCGCTGTAAACGGCGGTGCCCAGCGTGGTTATCCCCTCTTTTTTCAAGGCCTTAATTGCGATAAGTCCCTGAGCAGTCACCGGGATTTTCACCACAATGCCCGGAATAGCGTTACTCAGACGTTTGGCTTCCGCCACCATGCCTTCGGCATCGCGGCTCATGGTTTGAGCAAACAGCGTACCTTCCGGCCCGATGGCTTGTTGCAGGCGCGGCAGCACGTCCCAGATGGATTCACGGCTGGCGGCAATGATGCTCGGGTTGGTGGTGACGCCCGCTATGGGAAAAATGCGCGCCAGGCGTTCAACTTCCGCCACGTTGGCGGTATCCAGGTACAGTTCCATTATTTTTCCTTAAGTCAGAAAGGTTGAATAAAGGATACGGCGCACCCAGGCGCGGCGAATACAGGTCAATTTTGCCAAATACTGGACAAATGTAATGTCCTTGGCGAAGTGAGAGAGCGATCACAATGCTACTTTTTGGCGATCAGCTGGCTGTGGTACTGGCGTCGATATTCGGAAGGGGAACGTTCGGTGTGCTTGCGAAAGAGACGGCAAAAGTAGTTGCTGTCCGTAAATCCACAGCGTGTGGCGATATCTTTAATTTTGAGATCGTAGCCTTTCAGCAGCTGACGCGCATGTTCCAGGCGCGTTTTTGTTAAATATTCATTGAATCCGACGCTGCCGACTTTCTGGAATAGATGGGAAAGGTAGTTTGGTGAGATGTAGAACGCCTGTGCCACGGATTCGCGAGTTAACAAAGAGGCATAATTTTCTTCGATATAGCTCCGAACGGCTTCGAACAGTGCCCGGCTGCGGCTGTCGGTGTGAATTTCGCTTCCAAGCAGATCCCGGCAGTGGCTGAGCAGGCTTAAAACCACCAGCCTTGCTGTGTCCTGCTCTTCTGGCTGCATCTGTAATTCGGTGAGCGTTTGCAGAAGAAAAGCCCCCGTTCGCGGACCACGTCGGGCAACCTGGAGTTGTTGTAAGAGCACATTGTCATGCTGTAACTCGATTGTAAGCTGCTGCTTACCGAAATGTATGCTCAGGGCGTGAGGCGCAGGATGCGTAATTTGTCCAAAAAAAGAAAAAATCGCCTCGCAGGGTGTGTCAAGGGTAATGCCGAGGCAGGGAGAGGTTCGGGGATGCTGTTCAGCCAGCGCTGAGAAATGAATCTGACCCAGCGGTAACGTGCGGTTCACCAGGTCTGTCAAAATCTGGGTGATATCGGAATGCATAAGGAGACTACCGAAATTTGCCGGGTGGCGCTAACGCTTACCCGGCCTACTTATCGTAGGCCCGTGCAAGCGCAGCGCCGCCGGGCGTAAAGCATTAGCCGGTGTTACGCATACCTGCCGCAACGCCCGCAATCGTCACCATCAGCGCCTGTTCAACGCGTGGATCCGGCTCTTTCCCTTCTTCTTCTGCCAGACGCGAACGGTGCAGCAGCTCTGCCTGCAGGACGTTCAGCGGGTCGGTGTAGATGTTACGCAGCTGGATAGACTCGGCAATCCACGGCAGGTCCGCCATCAGGTGTGAGTCGTTAGCGATGTCCAGCACCACTTTGATGTCGCCTTCCAGCAGTTCGCGCAGCTCTTTGCCCAGCGCCCACAGGTCTGGCTTCACCAGGCGCTGATCGTAGTATTCCGCCAGCCACAGGTCGGCCTTCGAGAAGACCATCTCCAGCATTCCCAGACGGGTAGAGAAGAACGGCCAGTCGCGGCACATGGTTTCCAGTTCGCTCTGTTTGCCATCTTCCACCACTTTTTGCAGTGCGGCACCGGCACCCAGCCAGGCGGGCAGCATCAGACGGTTCTGCGTCCAGGCAAAGATCCACGGGATTGCACGCAGGGATTCAACGCCGCCGGTCGGACGACGCTTGGCAGGACGCGAGCCCAGCGGCAGTTTACCCAGCTCCTGCTCAGGCGTGGCTGAACGGAAGTAAGGAACGAAATCTTTGTTTTCACGCACATAGCCGCGATACAGATCGCAGGAGATGCCTGACAGCTCGTCCATGATGCGGCACCAGGATTCTTTTGGCTCCGGCGGTGGCAGCAGGTTGGCTTCCAGGATCGCGCTGGTATAAAGCGACAGGCTGCTGATGGTCACTTCCGGCAGGCCGTACTTGAAGCGGATCATCTCGCCCTGCTCGGTCACGCGCAGGCCGCCTTTCAGGCTTCCCGGCGGCTGTGACAGCAGTGCTGCGTGAGCAGGCGCGCCGCCACGGCCAATTGAGCCACCGCGTCCGTGGAACAGGGTCAGCTCGATACCGGCTTTTTCGCAGGTTTTGATCAGTGCATCCTGCGCCTGATACTGCGCCCAGGATGCCGCCATCACGCCCGCATCTTTTGCGGAGTCGGAATAGCCGATCATCACCATCTGTTTGCCCTGAATAAAGCCGCGATACCAGTCGATGTTCAGTAGCTGGCTCATCACGTCGTTGGCGTTGTTCAGGTCGTCGAGGGTCTCAAACAGCGGGGCGACAGGCAGGGCGTAGTCGATGCCCGCTTCTTTCAGCAGGAGGTGAACGCCCAGCACGTCGGATGGGGTTTTCGCCATGGAGATCACATAGGCCGCGACCGATCCTTTCGGTGCGTCCACGATCGCTTTACAGGTGTTGAGCACTTCGCGGGTATCGTTGCTTGGCTCCCAGTTGCGCGGCAGCAGAGGGCGCTTGGAGTTCAGCTCGCGGATCAGGAACGCCTGCTTGTCGGCTTCGGACCAGCTTTCATAGTCACCGATGCCGAGATAGCGGGTCAGCTCGCCCAGCGCTTCGGTATGGCGGGTACTTTCCTGACGCACGTCGATACGCACCAGCGGCACGCCGAAACACTTCACGCGACGCAGGGTGTCGAGCAGTTCACCGTTGGCGATGATGCCCATCCCGCAGGCCTGGAGTGATTTATAACAGGCGTAAAGCGGCTCCCAAAGCTGTTCGTTCTGGCTGAGCAGGCCTTCTGGTTTTGGCAGACGCTGGCCTTTCAGGCGCGCTTCCAGCCAAGCCTGAGTGGCCATCAGCTGACCACGCAGTTTTTTCATCAGGAAACGGTACGGCTCGCTGGCGCCTTCTTCACCGGCCAGCGCGCGCAGTTCCGGCGTCGCTTCTACCATCGACAGCTCGGAGATCAGCACCTGAATGTCTTTCAGGAACAGATCGGTCGCTTTCCAGCGGCTCAGCAGCAGGACGTGACGGGTGATTTCTGCGGTGACGTTTGGGTTGCCGTCGCGGTCGCCGCCCATCCAGGAGGTAAAGCGGACCGGCACAAAGTCGACCGGCAGACGGTAGCCCAGGTTCGCTTCCAGCTGTTCGTTCAGCTCGCGCAGGTAGTTCGGTACCCCTTCCCACAGGCTGTTTTCCACCACCGCAAAGCCCCATTTAGCTTCGTCGACCGGGCTTGGGCGATGCTTACGAATTTCATCGGTGTGCCAGGACTGAGCAATCAGCTGGCGCAGGCGGCGCATCAGCTGGTTGCGTTCATAGTCGGCAATGTCTTTGTTATCCAGCTGCTTCAGGCAGTTGTTCACTTCCACCATTTTGTGGATCAGGGTGCGACGGGTGATCTCGGTTGGGTGAGCGGTCAGTACCAGCTCCAGCGAAAGTGACTCCACCGCTTTTTTGATGGTGGCTTCGTTGAGGTCTGGCTGGTCTTTCAGTTTACGAAGGGTGCGGGCAATGACTTCCGGGTTGCTGGCCGCTTCGCCGTTTGGCGAAATGCTGTGGTATTGCTCAGCGGTATTTGCCAGGTTCAGGAACTGGCTGAATGCGCGTGCAACGGGCAGCAGCTCGTCGTTCGAGAGGTTCTGCAAGGTGGTGAGCAGCTCCTGACGACTGGCCTCGTTACCGGCACGGGAAGATTTAGACAGCTTGCGGATGGTTTCAACGCGGTCGAGGATGTTCTCCCCCAACGCATCTTTGATGGTATCTCCAAGCACTTTGCCGAGCATACTGACATTACTACGCAACGCGGAATATTGTTCGTTCATAAAAACCCAGTCACCCCATCATTTTTGTTTATGCCCAGGCGAAAATCTTCTGGACATTATTTTGTCATCTCCCTTTATAAAGCCACGTAAAACCCCCGTCGTCAATTGCTGCGAAAACGGTTCAGCAAACGAATAAATGTGGGCAATTTACGAAATTTAATTCGCATTGCGTCAGATAAGAGATGCTTATGGAAATGTGACGGAGATCGCGGGATTTTCCCCTCTCTTCCGAGAGGGGAAAGGTCATTAATGCCAGCAGAAATGATGTACAACCTGGGTAATCAGTTCGCGGGTGGGCTTGATAAAGCGGGTTTCAAGATACTCATCCGGCTGGTGCGCCTGGTTGATGGAGCCAGGGCCAAGAACCAGCGTCGGGCACAGCGTCTGAATAAACGGCGCTTCGGTGCAGTAATTCACCACGTCAGTTTTTTCACCGAGCAGCTTTTCCACCACTTCGACCAGCTGATGGTCCGGCGGGCATTCATAACCCGGGATCGGCGGGTGCAGTTCCGAGACCGTCAGACGGCCCGGCCAGCGCTCACTCACCGGGGCCAGCGCTTCGTTCAGTAAACCATCCAGATCGCTCAGGGTCATGCCCGGCAGCGGTCGGATGTCCATGTGCAGCTCGCAGCAGGCGCAGATACGGTTCGAGGCATCACCGCCGTGCAGGCTGCCGAGATTGAGCGTTGGATACGGCACGGTGAACGCCTCATAGTGGTAACGCTCTTTCAGATCGTCGCGCAGGGTCATGATGCGGCCGATGGCGTCATGCATCAGCTCAATGGCGTTGACGCCCCGCGCCGGATCGCTGGAGTGGCCGGACTGGCCGAGCACGCGCACGGCGGTAGAGATATGGCCTTTATGTGCGCGAATCGGTTGCAGAGACGTCGGCTCGCCGATGATCGCGCAATCCGGACGAATCGACGTGTTTTCTGAGAAGTAGCGCGCGCCCGCCATGCTGGTTTCTTCATCAGCGGTCGCCAGAATGTAGAGCGGTTTTTTCAGCTTCGTCACGTCCACGTCACGCAGCGCGTCGAGGATAAAGGCGAAGAAGCCTTTCATGTCGGCGGTGCCCAGACCGTAGAGCTTGTTGTCGTGCTCGGTCAGGGTGAACGGATCGCGCGTCCAGCGGCCATCGTCGAACGGCACGGTGTCGGTATGACCGGCCAGCAGCAGGCCGCCCGCACCGGTTCCGGTACTGGCGAGCAGGTTAAATTTGTGGCGAGTGCCGGGGACGGGCTGAACCTCAACGTTAAACCCAAGATCGCTAAACCAACCCGCCAGCAGATTGATTAAAGACTCATTGCTCTGATCCAGCGCTTCTTCCGTTGCGCTGATGGACGGTGTGGCAATCAGGGCGCGGTAGATCTCGATAAATGGCGGTAAGTTCATTTTCATTGTTGACACACCTTAGGTCGTGATAGTATCAATATTCATGCAATAAATGTGAATAAAAATACATTAACGTTGAGCATAAAGGAACCCGATGTTGAATACGCTGATTGTAGGCGCTAGCGGTTATGCGGGCGCAGAGCTTGTAAGCTACGTGAATCGCCATCCACATATGACCATAACCGCTTTGACCGTGTCAGCGCAAAGCAATGATGCAGGAAAGTTAATTTCCGATTTGCATCCGCAGCTTAAGGGGCTGGTCGATCTGCCTTTGCAGCCCATGTCTGACATCAGCGAGTTTACCGACGGCGTCGACGTGGTGTTTTTAGCCACCGCGCACGAGGTCAGCCACGACCTGGCGCCGCAGTTCCTGGCGGCTGGCTGCGTGGTCTTCGACCTCTCCGGCGCGTTCCGCGTTAACGACGGCGCGTTCTACGAAAAATATTACGGTTTCACCCATCAGCATCCGGATCTGCTTGAAAAAGCGGTGTACGGCCTGGCGGAGTGGAGCGCTGACAAACTGAAAGAAGCGGATCTGATTGCTGTCCCGGGCTGCTACCCGACGGCGGCGCAGCTTTCCCTGAAGCCGCTGATCGACGCCGGGCTGCTGGATCTGAACCAGTGGCCGGTGATCAACGCCACCAGCGGCGTGAGCGGAGCAGGGCGCAAGGTCGCCATCTCCAACAGCTTCTGCGAAGTGAGCCTTCAGCCGTATGGCGTGTTTAACCACCGTCATCATCCTGAAATCACGACGCATCTGGGCGCGGACGTCATTTTCACCCCGCACCTGGGCAGCTTCCCGCGTGGGATCCTCGAAACCATTACCTGCCGCCTGAAGCCGGGCGTGACCAAAGAGCAGGTGAATGAGGTCTTCACGCAGGCGTATGCGGACAAACCGCTGGTGCGCCTGTACGACAAAGGCGTGCCGGCGCTGAAAAATGTGGTCGGCCTGCCGTTCTGCGATATCGGCTTTGCCGTGCAGGGTGAGCATCTCATCGTGGTGGCCGCAGAAGATAACTTACTGAAAGGCGCTGCCGCTCAGGCAATGCAGTGTGCAAATATTCGTTTCGGTTTCCCGGAAACGCAGGCTCTTATTTAAGGTGTGATGATGAACCCATTAATTATCAAACTCGGTGGTGTACTGCTGGACAGCGAAGAAGCGCTGGAGCGTCTGTTTACCGCGCTGGTGAACTATCGCGAATCACACCAACGTCCGCTGGTGATTGTGCACGGCGGCGGCTGCGTGGTGGATGAGCTGATGAAAGGGCTCAACCTGCCGGTGATCAAGAAAAACGGCCTGCGCGTGACGCCTGCGGACCAGATTGACATTATCACCGGTGCGCTGGCGGGTACAGCGAACAAAACCCTGCTGTCCTGGGCGAAGAAACACCGCATTGCTTCCGTTGGCCTCTACCTGGGCGATGGCGACAGCGTAAAAGTGACCCAGCTCGACGAAGCGCTCGGTCACGTTGGACTGGCGCAGCCGGGTTCGCCTAAGCTGATTAACACGCTGCTGGAAGGCGGTTTCCTGCCGGTGGTGAGCTCTATCGGCGTGACCGAAGAGGGCGACCTGATGAACGTTAACGCTGACCAGGCGGCAACTGCACTGGCGGCAACGCTGGGTGCGGACCTGATCCTGCTTTCCGACGTGAGCGGCATTCTGGACGGAAAAGGCCAGCGCATTGCAGAAATGACGGCTGAGAAAGCCGAGCAGCTGATTGCTCAGGGCATTATTACCGACGGCATGATCGTCAAAGTGAACGCCGCGCTGGATGCGGCGCGCACGCTGGGCCGCCCGGTTGATATCGCCTCCTGGCGTCACGCGGAGCAATTGCCGGCGCTGTTTAACGGCACGCCGATTGGCACGCGTATTCTGGCTTAAGATTCTGTGCCGGATGGCGCTTCGCTTATCCGGCCTACGTGAATTTTGTAGGCCCGGTAAGCGCAGCGCCACCGGGCAAAAATATCATCATTAAGGAAATTCGTTATGGCACTTTGGGGTGGGCGTTTTACACAGGCAGCGGATCAGCGGTTCAAACAGTTCAACGACTCTTTGCGCTTCGACTACCGCCTGGCCGAACAGGATATTGTCGGCTCTGTGGCCTGGTCCAAAGCGCTGGTGACCGTTGGCGTACTGACCGCAGACGAACAGCAGCAGCTGGAAGAGGCGCTGAACAATCTGCTGGAAGAAGTGCGTCTGGATCCGCAGCAAATTCTGCAGAGCGATGCCGAAGACATTCACAGCTGGGTGGAAGGCAAGCTGATCGACAAGGTCGGTCAGTTGGGTAAAAAGCTCCACACCGGGCGTAGCCGTAACGACCAGGTCGCCACCGACCTGAAGCTGTGGTGTAAAGATACCGTCGCGGAGCTGCTGGCGGCTAACCGTCAGCTGCAGACCGCGCTGGTGGAGACCGCGCAGAACAATCAGGACGCGGTGATGCCGGGTTATACCCACCTGCAGCGCGCGCAGCCGGTGACCTTTGCGCACTGGTGTCTGGCCTACGTTGAGATGCTGGCGCGTGACGAAAGCCGTCTGCAGGATACCCTGAAGCGTCTGGACGTCAGCCCGCTGGGCAGCGGCGCGCTGGCGGGTACCGCTTACGAAATCGACCGTGAACAGCTGGCAGGCTGGCTGGGCTTTGCCTCCGCCACCCGTAACAGCCTGGACAGCGTCTCTGACCGCGACCATGTGCTGGAGCTGCTCTCCAATGCTTCTATCGGGATGGTGCACCTGTCGCGCTTTGCTGAAGATCTGATCTTCTTTAACTCCGGTGAAGCGGGCTTCGTTGAGCTGTCCGATCGCGTGACGTCAGGCTCATCCCTGATGCCGCAGAAGAAAAACCCGGACGCGCTGGAGCTGATCCGCGGGAAATGTGGCCGCGTGCAGGGCGCGCTGACCGGCATGATGATGACCCTGAAAGGGCTGCCGCTGGCGTACAACAAAGATATGCAGGAAGACAAAGAGGGGCTGTTCGACGCGCTCGACACCTGGCTCGACTGTCTGCATATGGGCGCGCTGGTGCTGGACGGCATTCAGGTGAAGCGTCCGCGCTGTCAGGAAGCGGCGCAGCAGGGCTATGCGAACTCTACCGAGCTGGCGGATTATCTGGTGGCGAAGGGCGTACCGTTCCGTGAAGCGCACCATATTGTCGGTGAAGCGGTAGTGGAAGCCATTCGTCAGGGTAAACCGCTGGAAGATCTGGCGCTGGCCGATCTGCAAAAATTCAGCGCGGCTATCGGGGATGATGTGTATCCGATTCTGGCGCTGCAGTCCTGCCTGGATAAGCGTGCGGCGAAAGGCGGCGTGTCGCCTAAGCAGGTGGCGCAGGCCATTGCGGAGGCGAAAAACCGCCTGATTTGATGCCTGAAACGTCGGGTGGCGGCTTCGCCTTACCCGACCTACAAAACCCCAGCCCAACCCTGAGTTGGGCTTTTTTACGCAAAAAAAAGCGGACCACGGGGTCCGCAAAAGTTCACGTTGGCTTTAGTTGTTCGAGTTTTGAGAGAAACTCGCTGACGGTGCGGGGACGTCAAGGGTCAAACACGTGCCGCCTCGTCTATGTGGTGTATTATTCAACAGAATGCTTGATAGGGATAATCGTTCGTTGCTATGCTATCTATCGCCATGAACTATCGTGGCGACGGAGGATGAATAATGAATATTCGTGATCTTGAATACCTGGTAGCGTTAGCCGAGCATCGTCACTTTCGCCGCGCGGCAGATTCCTGCCACGTCAGCCAGCCCACGCTGAGCGGCCAGATCCGCAAGCTTGAAGACGAGCTGGGCGTGATGCTGCTGGAGCGCACCAGTCGTAAGGTTCTGTTCACACAGGCAGGTCTTCTGCTGGTGGATCAGGCGCGCACCGTGCTGCGCGAGGTCAAAGTGCTCAAGGAAATGGCAAGCCAGCAGGGGGAGGCCATGTCCGGCCCGCTGCATATTGGCCTGATCCCAACCGTTGGCCCGTACCTGTTACCGCACATCATTCCGATGCTGCACCAGACGTTCCCGAAACTCGAAATGTACCTGCATGAAGCGCAGACGCATCAACTGCTGGCGCAGCTGGACAGCGGCAAGCTCGACTGCGCCATTCTGGCACTGGTAAAAGAGAGTGAAGCCTTTATTGAAGTGCCGCTGTTCGATGAGCCGATGATGCTGGCGATCTATGAAGATCACCCGTGGGCGAACCGCGATCGCGTGCCGATGGCCGATCTGGCGGGTGAAAAGCTGCTGATGCTGGAAGATGGCCACTGCCTGCGCGACCAGGCGATGGGCTTCTGTTTCGAAGCGGGTGCTGATGAAGATACCCACTTCCGCGCAACCAGCCTGGAAACGCTGCGAAATATGGTCGCGGCGGGAAGTGGTATTACGCTGCTGCCTGCGCTGGCGGTGCCGCACGAGCGTAAACGTGATGGCGTGGTCTACTTGCCGTGCATTAAGCCAGAGCCGCGTCGTACAATTGGCCTGGTTTATCGCCCGGGTTCACCGCTGCGCAGCCGCTATGAGCAGCTGGCAGAGGCCATCCGCGGTGCGATGGATGGCCATTTTGACAACGCGTTAAAACAGGCGGTTTAAGCCGTTCAGCGCGGCTACCCGATAGGCTTCCGCCATGGTCGGGTAGTTAAAGGTGGTGTTGACGAAGTACTCAATGGTGTTACCACCACCTTTCTGCTCCATGATCGCCTGGCCGATATGAATGATTTCCGCGGCGCGTTCACCAAAGCAGTGAATCCCAAGGATCTCTTTCGTCTCGCGATGGAAAAGAATTTTCAGCGTACCCACGCTCATCCCCACGATTTGCGCCCGCGCCAGATGTTTAAACTGCGCACGACCCACCTCGTAAGGCACCTTCATTGACGTCAGCTGCTGCTCGGTTTTGCCGACTGAGCTGATTTCCGGGATGGTGTAGATACCCGTCGGGATATCTTCGATCAGATGCGCCGTCGCTTCGCCCTTCACCAGCGCCTGAGCCGCAATGCGTCCCTGGTCGTAAGCGGCGGAGGCCAGGCTTGGGTAGCCAATCACGTCGCCGACCGCGTAAACGTGCGGCAGGGCGGTCTGATACATGCTGTTGACCTTCAGCTGACCGCGGCTGTCGGTTTCAAGCCCGATATTTTCCAGCTGCAGGGAATCGGTGTTGCCGGTACGGCCGTTTGCGTACAGCAGGCAGTCCGCTTTCAGCTTCTTGCCGGACTTGAGGTGCATGATCACCCCGTCGTCGCAGCCTTCGATCTTCTCGTACTCTTCGTTGTGGCGAATGACCACGCCGCTGTTCCAGAAGTGGTAGGAGAGGGAGTCCGACATCTCCTGATCGAGGAAGGCCAGCAGGCGGTCGCGAGTGTTGATCAGGTCAACTTTGACGTCCATTCCGCGGAAGATCGACGCATATTCGCAACCAATGACCCCTGCGCCATAGATAATGACGTGGCGGGGTTCATGGTGCAGGCTGAGAATCGAGTCGCTGTCGTAGACGCGCGGGTGCGAGAAGTCCACGTCGGCCGGATGGTACGGGCGTGAACCACAGGCAATCACAAATTTTTCAGCGGTGATGGTTTCAACCGATCCGTCGTGGCATTCGAGTGCCAGGGTGTGTTCATCAACAAAATGCGCGTTGCCCTGCAAAATTTCACAGTGGTTACGCTCATAAAACCCCTGACGCATGCGCGTCTGCTGGTTAATGACGGTATCCGCGTGATTCAGGATGTCGGCAAAAGAGGAACGAAGAAGTCGGGAGTGGTCGCTGTAAAGAGGATTCTGGTTAAATTCGATAATGCGGCTAACGGCGTGGCGGAGGGCTTTCGAAGGGATGGTGCCCCAGTGGGTGCAACCGCCGCCGACATTATGGTAGCGCTCAATGACCGCTACTCTGGCTCCCTGTTTCACCAGACCCATAGCAGCGCCTTCGCCGCCGGGGCCGGAACCAATAACTATTGCGTCGTAATCGTAGGAATGTGGCATGGTAAGGCTTACCTGTTCTTATACATAAAAGCAACAGAATCATAACATCATTGCCAGAGTAACCCAATTATCGTTGTGCTTTTTTCCGGCAGTGGAGCACAAACCGCACGTAAACAATCATTCACAAAGCCAGGTAAACAGATTAATTTTATTCTCTGGTATAGTGCCATCAGGCCTTTGGAAGGATTCAACTATCGTGATGGGCGTAAGAGCACAACAAAAAGAGAAAACCCGGCGTTCGCTGGTGGAAGCCGCATTTAGTCAACTGAGTGCTGAGCGAAGTTTTGCCAGTTTGAGCCTGCGCGAGGTTGCACGCGAGGCCGGGATTGCGCCAACGTCCTTCTATCGTCACTTCCGTGATGTGGATGAACTGGGCCTGACCATGGTCGACGAGAGCGGTTTGATGCTGCGCCAGCTGATGCGCCAGGCGCGTCAGCGTATCGCCAAAGGGGGCAGCGTGATCCGTACCTCCGTGTCGACCTTTATGGAATTTATCGGCAATAACCCCAACGCGTTTCGTCTGCTTCTGCGCGAGCGTTCGGGCACATCGGCGGCGTTTCGTGCCGCCGTCGCGCGCGAAATTCAGCACTTCATCGCGGAACTTGCCGACTATCTTGAACTCGAAAACCATATGCCGCGTGCGTTTACCGAAGCACAGGCCGAGGCGATGGTGACGATTGTTTTCAGCGCAGGTGCCGAAGCGCTGGATGTCAGCATTGAACAACGCAAGCAGCTTGAAGAGCGACTGGTATTGCAGCTCAGGATGATCTCCAAAGGCGCGTACTACTGGTATCGCCGTGAACAAGAGAAACTGGCACATCAAACCGAAGAGTGAAGGTGAGTAATGAAACAGTCAGGTCAGGATAAAGGGACGCTGTTGCTGGCATTGATCGCTGGCTTATCCATTAATGGTACGTTCGCCGCTATTTTTAGCTCCATCGTGCCGTTTTCGATTTTCCCGCTGATTGCGCTGGTGCTGACGGTGTACTGCCTGCATCAACGCTACCTGAACCGCACCATGCCGGTGGGGTTACCGGGGCTGGCCGCCGCCTGCTTTATTCTGGGCGTATTGCTTTACAGCACGGTGGTGCGCGCGGAGTATCCGGATATCGGCTCTAACTTCTTCCCTGCGGTACTGTCTGTTGCGCTGGTGTTCTGGATTGGCTCGCGCATGCGTAGCCGTAAGAGCCAGTTACCGGAGTAGATAAGGGTTTTGTAGGCCGGATAAGCGAAGCGCCATCCGGCTTTTTGGCAGGTGGCGCTTCGCTTACCTGCCCTACAAGGTCTTCATTACTTCGCCGTGAGTAAAACGCCGCACTCCATATGGTGCGTATACGGGAATTGATCGAACAGCGCCAGACGTTCAACCTTGTGCGTCTGGCCTAACGTTTCCAGGTTTTTGCACAGCGTCTCCGGGTTACAGGAGATGTACAAAATACGCGGGTACGCCTGCACCATCTTCTCGGTTTCGCTGTCCAGGCCACTGCGCGGCGGGTCGACAAAAATCGTCTCACACTGGTAGCTCTTCAGATCGATTCCTTCCAGACGGTTAAACTGGCGTACGCCGTTCATTGCCTGCGTGAACTCTTCTGCGGCCATACGAATGATCTGCACGTTGTCGATATGGTTGGCGGCAATGTTGTACTGCGCGGCGGCCACCGACGGTTTGGCAATTTCGGTTGCCAGAACGCGATCGAAGTTACGCGCCAGTGCCAGCGAGAAGTTGCCGTTACCGCAGTAGAGTTCAAGCAGATCGCCCTTAGACCCTTCCGTCGCCTTCAGCGCCCACTCCAGCATCTGCACGTTCATCGCGGCGTTCGGCTGGGTAAAACTGTTCTCCACCTGACGATAGACCATCTCTTTACCCGCCACCGACAGGCGCTCGTCGACGTAGTCCTGATCCAGCATGATTTTGGTTTTTGTCGCACGGCCAATCAGGTGAACGTTGATGTTCTGCGCACGCAGCGCATCACGCAGGGCTTCGGCCTGCTCGCGCCACTCGTCGTTCAGGGCTTTGTGGTATAGCAGGGAGACAATCGCCTGGTTACTTTGCGTGGTCAGGTAGTCAATCTGGAACAGCTTATGGCGCAGCACCGGGTTGTTACGCACGCCTTCAACGATCAGCGTCATCAGCTGATTGATAAGCTCGCTCGCTGCCGGGAAGCTGTCCACGCGAATGCGGGATTTCGTCTGCTGATCGAAAATGATGTGGTACAGGTCGTCACCGTCGTGCCAGATGCGGAACTCTGCACGCATGCGGTAGTGGCTGACAGGAGAGCGGAACACCTCGGGAACGGGCGCGTTGAAAGGCGTCATCATACTTTGCAGGCGGACGACTTTTTCTGCCAGCTGCGCGTCGTACTGTTCTGTCGGGAGGTGTTCTGGGGTCATGATGCGTCCTGAGTGATAAAGAATTACGCGGCGATTGTAGGCATTGTTCAGGGGATGTCCAGAGTTAATGGCCAATAGCTGTCTGGACATCCATACGTGTCTAATTGTAGCATTCTGTTTCCGGTCTCCTGAGAGTGAAAAGGGAATCCAGTGTAAATCTGGAGCTGACGCGCAGCGGTAAAGACTGGCGGGATGAGCGTTGTAGACACTGTGAAAATGGGAAGTCTTCATCCTTATATAGCCACCTAGCCCGAAGACCTGCCGGGATCACGTCGCATTTGGTTTCATCATCGCGTGCTATCGATGAGGCCTGCGGCATCCTTCTTATATTGTGGATGCTTTAACAATGATTAAAAAAGTATCGCTGCTGACGGCGTTGTCCGTCACGGCATTTTCGGGCTGGGCGCAGGATAGCGCAGACTCGTTGGTGGTGACGGCAAATCGTTTTGAACAACCTGAAAAAACTATTCTGGCTGCAACCTCGGTTGTGACGCGTGCCGATATTGACCGTTGGCAGTCGACCTCGGTGGTGGACGTTATGCGTCGCCTGCCCGGCGTGGATACGGCGCAAAGTGGTGGGATGGGGCAACTCTCCTCTCTCTTTATCCGTGGCACCAACTCCAGCCACGTCCTGATCCTTGTAGATGGGATCCGCCTTAACCAGGCGGGCGTCACGGGGTCGTCCGATCTCAGCCAGTTCCCAATCTCCCTGGTGCAGCGAATCGAATATGTTCGTGGACCGCGTTCGGCGGTATACGGCTCAGATGCGATTGGTGGTGTCGTAAACATTATTACTACTCGTGCGAAGGACGGTACCACGCTGAATGCTGGCGTAGGCTCGCACGGCTACCAGAATTATGGCGGCAGTACTCAGCAAACACTGGGCGACAGCACGCGCGTCACGCTTGCGGGTGATTACACCTATACCAAAGGGTTTGATGTGGTTGCGGACGGCAACAATGGTGGCCTTGCCCAGACCGATCGCGACGGCTTTATGAATAAAACACTCTACGGCGCACTGGATCACGCATTCTCAGACCAGTGGAGCGGTTTTGTGCGCGGCTTTGGCTACAGCAACCGTACGGCCTACGACGGCTACTACAGCTCCTTTACCCCTGACGTACTGGTCGATACCCGCCAGCTCTATAGCCAGACCTGGGATGCAGGATTGCGCTTCAACGATGACATCTTCCATTCGCAGCTGCTCACCAGCTATAGCTACAGCAAGGACTATAACTACGACCCAAATTTAGGCCGCTACGATTCGACAGCCACGCTGGATGAAATCAAACAGTACAACGTCCAGTGGCTCAACTCCGTTGATGTTGGCCATGGGAACATTGGCGCGGGCGTTGACTGGCAGAAGCAGAGCACCGAGCCGGGTACAAACTACGTGACCAACGGCTACGACCTGCGTAACACCGGCGTCTACCTGACCGGGCTGCAGCAGTTTGGTGACTTCACCCTGGAAGGGGCGGTTCGCAGCGATGACAACTCTCAGTTCGGTCGTCATGGCACCTGGCAAAGCAGTGCGGCCTGGGAGTTCGTGGAGGGTTACCGTTTCGTTGCTTCTTATGGTACGGCCTATAAGGCACCGAATCTGGGTCAACTCTACGGTTTCTATGGCAATGACCATCTTGATCCAGAAGAGAGCAAGCAGTGGGAAGGTGCGTTTGAAGGCCTGACGGCGGGCGTGAGCTGGCGCGTATCCGGCTACCGTAATGACGTTGATAATCTCATCGACTTCGATAATAACCTTCAGCAATATTACAACGTCGGTAAAGCGCGCATTAAAGGCGTGGAAGCGACAGCATCGTTTGATACGGGTCCGTTGACGCATACTGTTGGCTATGACTACGTAGATGCCCGAAATGCCGCAACCAACGAACTTCTGGATCGTCGTGCTAAGCAGCAGGTGAAATATCAGCTCGACACGCAGATCTATGATTTCGACTGGAGCCTGACTTATCACTATCTCGGTACGCGTTACGACACTGACTTTGGTACTTACCCGTCTGAGAAAGTAAAAATGGGCGGTGTAAGCCTGTGGGATGTCGCAGTTTCGTATCCTGTCACCTCACACCTTACAGTTCGTGGTAAAATAGCCAACCTGTTCGATAAAGATTACGAGACAGTTTATGGCTACCAAACTGCAGGACGGGAATACACCTTGTCTGGCAGCTACACCTTCTAATCCGCGCCCTACCGTGCTGGTGTTTGATTCCGGCGTCGGTGGGCTTTCGGTCTATGATGAGATTCGGCATCTCCTGCCGGATCTCCATTACATCTACGCCTTCGATAACGTCGCTTTCCCGTATGGGGAAAAGAGCGAAGATTTTATTGTCGAGCGCGTGGTGGAAATCGTCACTGCGGTACAAAAGCGCTATCCCCTTGCGCTGGCCGTTATTGCGTGTAATACGGCGAGCACCGTTTCTCTTCCCGCCCTGCGTGAAAAATTCCAGTTCCCGGTTGTGGGCGTCGTCCCGGCAATAAAGCCTGCCGCGCGTCTGACGGCGAACGGCATTGTGGGCCTGCTGGCCACGCGAGGTACGGTAAAGCGTCCTTATACCCGCGAGCTGATCGACCGTTTCGCCAACGAATGCCAGATTGCGATGCTCGGTTCGGCTGAGCTGGTAGAGATGGCGGAAGCGAAGCTGCATGGCAAGGCGGTATCACTCGACGAGCTGCGTCGTATTCTTCGTCCGTGGCTGCGGATGCCTGAACCCCCGGATACCGTTGTGTTGGGCTGTACCCACTTCCCGCTACTCCAGGAAGAGCTATTAGAGGTGCTGCCGGAGGGGACACGCCTGGTGGATTCCGGAGCGGCTATTGCCCGTCGTACGGCATGGTTGCTGGAGCATGAAGCCCCGGATGCGAAATCTACGGATGCGAATATCGCGTTTTGTATGGCGTTAACAAAAGAAACTGAACAACTTTTACCCGTTTTACGCCGTTATGGCTTTGAAACGCTCGAAAAACTGGCGCTATAGCACGGTTTTGAGCAAAAAAGAGACGGTTGAAAGTTTTTTTTAAAAGAGGGGTTGTCAACGTCTGAGAACTCCCTATAATGCGCCTCCACTGACACGGAACAACGGCTTACAGGCCGCCGGGTTAGCGGGGTTCAGAGATGAACGCCAACAGAGAAAAGCGAAAATAATCACTTGACTCTGAATGAGGAAAACGTAATATACGGGACCTCGCAACGGTGAGCGAAAGCCGCGTTGCACTGCTCTTTAACAATTTATCAGACAATCTGTGTGGGCACTCAAAGTGACATGGATTCTTAACGTCCTCGGACGAAAAATGAATACCAAGTCTCAACGAGTGAACACGTAATTCATTACGAAGTTTAATTCATTGAGCATCAAACTTTTAAATTGAAGAGTTTGATCATGGCTCAGATTGAACGCTGGCGGCAGGCCTAACACATGCAAGTCGAGCGGCAGCGGAAAGTAGCTTGCTACTTTGCCGGCGAGCGGCGGACGGGTGAGTAATGTCT